>DATFPO010000178.1:0-8057 GCA_035264745.1 Solirubrobacteraceae bacterium
GACGACGGAGCGCTCGTGGCGTTCACGCCGGCCAACATGATCGTCGGCCGCGGCCGCGTCGACGGTCGCGAGGTCGTCGTGCAGGGCGACGACTTCACGGTCCGCGGCGGCGCCGCCGATGCGGCCATCTGGCAGAAGATGGTGTTCGCCGAGCGCATGGCCCATGACCTGCGCATCCCGCTGGTCCGGCTGGTGGACGGGACCGGCGGAGGAGGCAGCGTCAAGACGCTGGAGACGACGGGCTTCTCGTACGTGCCGCCGCTGCCGGGCTTCGAGCTGGTCGTCTCGAACCTCTCTCGGGTGCCGATGGTGGCCGGCGCGCTGGGCCCGGTGGCGGGACTCGGCGCCGCACGCGTCGTGGCCTCCCACTTCTCGGTCATCGTCAGGGGCACCGCGCAGCTGTTCGTGGCCGGCCCCCCGGTGGTGGCGGCGGCGATGGGGGAATCGCCGGACAAGGAGGAGCTGGGCGGCTCGCGCGCGCAGGCGCGGGCCGGGGCGGTGGACAACGAGGCCGCCGACGAGGATGACGCGCTGGCCCAGATCGCCCGCTTCCTGTCCTACCTTCCCACCAGCGTCTGGGAGCCGCCGCCGGTGCACGCGTGCAGCGACCCCGCCGATCGCCGCCAGGAGGAGCTCGTGGCGCTCGTGCCCCGCGACCGGCGCCGGCCCTACGCGATGCGCCGCGTGCTGGAGGCGGTCCTGGACCGCGGCTCGGTGTTCGAGCTCGGCGCCCGACACGGCCGCTCGCTGATCACCGCGCTGGCCCGCCTGGGCGGCCGGCCGGTGGGCGTCCTGGCCTCGGACCCCAACCACTACGGAGGCGGGATGACCGCGGCGGCGTCGGACAAGCTCGTGCGCTTCGTCGACACCTGCGACCAGTTCCACCTGCCGGTGGTCAACTTCGTGGACCAGCCCGGCTTCGTGATCGGCACCGAGGCCGAGCGGGCCGGAACCATCCGGCGCGGCGCGCGCGCCCTGTGCGCCGTCTACCAGGCCACCGTGCCGTGGGCCTCGATCCTGGTGCGAAAGGTGTACGGGGTGGCCGGCGCCGGTCACGGCGATGGCTCGCGCCTGAATCTCCGGTACGCGTGGCCGTCGGGTGACTGGGGGTCGCTGCCGGTGGAGGGCGGGATCGAAGCCGCCTACCGGCGCGAGCTCGAGGCGGCGGACGATCCGGCTCGGCGGCGGGCGGAGATCGAGCGGCGGCTGAACGCCGTGCGGTCCCCCTTCCGCACCGCAGAGCACTTCTCGGTGGAGGAGATCATCGACCCTCGGGACACCCGCCCGCTGCTGTGCGACTGGGCCGAGCGCGCCCACGAGCTTGTCCGCCACGAGCTCGCGGACGGGCCCAAGGCCCGCGGGCTTCGCCCGTGATGCCGCCGCTCGCTCGGGGCGCCGGAGCCGGCGGAGTCGTCCCGGGCGCGCGGGGCCGCCGGGTGGGTAGCCTGACGTCGTGAGCGCCTTCGCGGACCCCGAGCACGAGCTGCCGCCCGAGCGGGTGGCCGAGCTGCTGGCCGAGGGCGGCGCCCAGGTGGTCGACGTGCGCGAGCCCTACGAGCGGGAGGCCGGCCGGATACCGGGCACCACCCACATCGAGCTCGAGCGCCTGGCCTCCCAGGCCGAGAGCATCTCGCGGGAGACGCCGGTGGTGTTCTACTGCCGGGTCGGCGCCCGGTCGGGCATGGCCGCCCAGGCGTTCCGCACCGCGGGCTACCAGGCCTTCAACCTCACCGGCGGGATCACGGCGTGGCACGACGCCGGGCTGCCGCTCGAGCCCGAGGACGGCCGCGTCGCCGAGCACTGAGCCCTAGCTCGGGCGCTCGGCGGGCTCGGGCGCGTGACCCGGCGCGCCCTCGTTGGGGCCGGCGGGCGCGTCGGCCGCGGCTGCCGGCGCGCCGGTCCCCGGTGCGACGCGGTCCCCGGGCGCGCTCTGGTTGGGCGGCCCCAGGTCGGCCTCGAGCCGCCGGCGACGGCGGCGGCGGACGAGGACGACGGTCATGCCGCCGGAGGCGATCAGCGCGCCGATCGGCGTTCCGCGCACCCCCAGGCGCAGCCCGCGCCGGCGCCGGCCCGCGGCGACCAGCGCGTCGACCACGGCCGCCGCCCTGATCGCCCTGGCGGCACGGGAGAGCCGTCGGCACCGCGGGCGGTGGCGGGAGCGCGGCAAGAGCGTCATGGTGCCTCCTTGGCGGGTGGCGGGCTTCCGGGTTCCTTCCCGGCTTATCCGGGGCAGAAACCGAGACATGGACGATGACCGGGGCACCGAGGAGCTGCGGGCGGACGCGGTGGAGCGCGAGCGCGAGGAGCGACGGCGGGCGCAGGAGGCCGAACGGGAAGACGAGTCGCACGCGCACCGGCGCCGGGCCGAGAAGGCGGACTACCTGCGGAGCAAGCTGGAGGAGCGCGCGAGGTCCGAGCGCCGCGGTTAGCCGCCGGCAGCCCGGGTATGGCAGCGGCCATGGAGTCGAGCGAGCGCCGCGAGCAGGAGGCCGAGGCCGCGGCCGACGAGATGGACCGGCGCGCCCGCGAGATGGAGGACCGGGCCGGCGAGCTGGGACAGCGGGTGAGCGAGACCCGCGGCGACTGGCAGCGCAAGCAGCAGGACACCTCCGTCCCCGGAGCCGAGCCCGACCACGAGGACCGGGCCGGCGAGGTCGCCGGCGACTGGGAGGGCGAGGGTCAGGCCGCCGACGAGGAGGGCCAGTAGCAGCCGGCTAGAACAGGCCCTCCTGGTCGCCCCGCGAAGCGCGGCGGCGCCGGGGGATGCCGGCGGCCTCCACCAGCGCCGCCTCGACGTCGGCCAGGATCGCCCGCTCCGAGCGCGAGGCCACCAGCGGCTCGTCCAGGCCGTCGGCGTGCACGTACGTGCGCCGGCCCTCGCCACGGTCGGGACCCTCGAGAGGGACGACCGCGAACACGCGGTCGGCCCTGACCCACTTCCCGTATCCCAGGTGCACCATCCGGGGATCGCGCCGTGGCATCCACATAAGCTTCGCGAATGCGACGGACGCGGTCCACCGGCGTCGCGGCGCTCTGCGGCCTGGCGCTCGCCGCCGCCGGATGCGGCGGACCGGGCCCTCGCACGGCCACGTCGCCGGCTCCGGCGGCGTCCGCCGGCATGCGGCTCTCGAGCTCGGCGTTCGCGGAGGGCGGCACGATCCCGAATAGGTTCACCTGCTCGGGCGAGGGCTCCGCACCGCCGCTGCGGTGGTCGGGGGTCCCGCGCGGCACACGCGAGCTGGCGCTGATCCTCGAGGATCCGGACGCCCCTGCCCGGCCGTTCGTTCACTGGGTGGTGCTCGGGCTCTCGCCCGGGGCCGGCGGCATCCCGGAGGGGACCAGGCCGTCGACGCTGCGGCTGGGCAGGTCGACCTCGGGGAAGGTGGGCTACGAGCCGCCCTGCCCGCCGAGGGGCGCCCCGCCCCACCGCTACGTCTTCACGATCTTCGCCCTGCGCCGGCCGCTCGGGGCGCCCTACGGCACGTCGGCCGACGGGGCGCGCCGTCGGATGTCGGGGGCGGTGATCGGCCTGGGCCGGCTCACCGGCCGGTTCGGGCGCTGAGCACCGGTCCGGCGCGACACTTCGTCCCGACGCGTGTGCTCGGGAGCACCCGGTCGGGCGCCGGCGCGTTGCTGGCGGCCGAGGTGACCCTCGCAGCCGCGACGGGCTCCGTCCGGGCGGCCCCGGCTACGCCTCGACCACGCGCGTGGAGACGATCATGTCGTGCAGCGCGCGGTTCTGCTCGTCCCACAGCGGCCACAGGTAGTCGAGCAGGACCGGGATGGAGAGGAAGAAGCTGCCGACCATTCCGATCAGCAGCCCCTTGACGATCAGCTCGCGAAGCAGGCTCCAGCCGAAGTCCATCGTCTCGCCGCCCTGGCGCACCACCCGGATGCGCAGGATCTGCTTGCCCAGCGACTGGCCGTTGCGATCGCCGGCGCGCATCATGAACACCGGCGCGTAGAGGAACGTCGTCCAGATGAACGCCAGGCCCAGGAGGATCAGTCCCACGGCGGTGCCGTGGTTGGCCAGCACGACGATCGCCGGCACGAAGGCCAGCAGGACGAAGACGCTGTCCAGGAGCAACGCCGCCGCCCGGCTTCCCCACGACGCCAGTATGTGGCCGCCGAAGCGCGCCGGCCCAGCCGGCTGCCATGCCACGGGCGGCGGGTACCCGGCTGCGGGAGGCCCCGGAGGCGGCGGCTGTCCGACGGGCGGCGCCGGCGGGCCCGGCTGTCCGGGGGGCGGCGGTTGGGGCGGCTGGCCCGCCGCCGGCGGCTGCCAGGCCGGCGCCGGCTGCTCGGTCGGCGGCGCGTAGACGCCGCCGGGGCCGTAGCCGGGGCCGGCCGGCGGCGCGGGCTCGGGTGGGGGGCGGCCTTCACCGGGCGCGATCGGGGTGCCGGACGGGTCGCGTTCGGACGGCGCCGAGCCCGTGTCGTCCTCGCCGGGACGTCCGGGCTCTCCGGGACCCCCCTCGGGTGGCCTCTCGGTCACGATCCCATCACGAGCTGGCGGCGAGTTCCGCGATGACCACGAGCAGCAGCAGGAAGCCGACGAAGGCGGCCGGCGGCAGCAGCGTTGCCAGCTTCTCCCCCGCCGTCCAGGGCGCCTCGATCGCCCGCCCACCGGTTCGCCGGTCCCAGTACTCGTTCAGCTCGGCGTTGACGATCCCGTAGAAGATCGGGGCGACGAAGATGGATCCGATCACGTAGGCGACCGCCGGCACATCCGACAGGCCGACCCGGACCCGGGCGTCCGAGATGTCGTTCCAGAGCAGGTAGATGATGTAGTAGTTGAGGAACGGGACCAGGAGGCCGGCGGTGTGCAGTCCCGCGTCGTCCGCCTTCCCCAGCTCGGCGCTGACCCGTCTGCGGTACTGGTAGAACCACCAGAACGAGTAGACGCCGAACGAGAGAACGGTGGCGAGCATGCAGCGGACCAGGCTGCGCTTGATGGCCAGCTCCCCCGCCGCCGGACCCACCGCGGGGACGCCCACGGGTGGCGCACTCCACGGCACCTGAGCCGGCGCTCCCACGCCCTGGCCGGCCGAGGGCGGAGGCGGCGGCGCGGAGGCGGGGCCGGCGGCCGACCGGGGGTCGCCGGGTGCGGCGCCGGGCCCGGGGGGGCGATCCTGCTCGGTCATGCGCGCTTGGTTCCTGACGGCTGGCGTGATCGCGTGGGCCGCGCCGGCGCCCCGGGGGCGGCTCGACGAGGCCGGGCCCTGACCCTAGTCGCTGGCGATCGCCGAGCGCAACCGCTCGCGATGGCCGGGCGGGAAGGCCATGAGCTCGACGCGATGTCCGGCCGGGTCGCGCACGAACGCCCGGGGCGACCCCCAGTGCTCGGCGCGCGCCTGGGGTGAATGTCCGGCCTGGCGCAGCGCCTCGATCACCCGCTGGTAGTCCTCGACCACCACGGCCAGGTGGCCCTCGGGAGGCGCCACGGGCTCCGGCGTGAGCAGCAGATGGACCTGGGTGCCGTCGCGCTCCAGCCACAGCGCCCGATCGCGCAGTGGCGGCGGCGGCTGCACCGGGGCGAAGCCCAGCAGGCGATAGAAGTCCCGGCACCCGGGCGCCTGCTCGGGCGTCACCTCGATCGCGACGTGGTGGAGCATCGCCGGCGTCACCAGGGGGATGGGCCGGCGGTCACCGGCCCACGCTCCCAAGGTAGACCATCGCCTCGGCGGCGCTGCCGCCGCGACGCGGGGCGTGGGCCGCCGCCGCGGGCGGCATCATGGGCGCGGTGGAGGGCCGCCTGCGAGTCACCCCCACGGTGTCGATCCCGCTGGCGGAGGTGCAGCTGCGCGCGTCGCGGTCGTCGGGGCCGGGCGGCCAGCACGCCAACGTCACCGCCTCGCGCGTCGAGGCGTCGTTCGACGTCGCCGGCTCGACGGCCCTGACCGATGCCCAGCGGCGGCGGGTGATGGCACGGGTGGGTCCGCGGCTGGTGGCGGTAGCGCAGGACTCGCGGTCGCAGGCCCGCAACCGCGAGCTGGCGCTGGAGAGGCTGGCGGCGCGGCTGGCGGCGGGGCTGGCGGCGGGGCGCCGTCGGCGCCCCACCCGCCCCTCGGGCGCGGCTCGCCGGGCTCGGCTCGAGGCCAAGCGGCGCCACGCGCAGCGCAAGCGCGAGCGCCGGCCGCCCGGGCCCGACGACTAGCGCTTGGGCGGGATCTCGCGCCGCAGCGCGGGGAGTCGCGCCGAGGCCGGCGCCCTGGCGGTGACCGCGTCCCCGGGCCCCGCGGTCGTGGCCGCGACCGCGGTCCCCCTCCCGTTCACCCACCTGACCTTCACCGGCGTCAGAGCCAGCAGCCGGCTCCAGGTGGCGGTGTCGATCGAGCCGGTCTGCGACAGTCCGCGCGAGGCCTGGAAGGCCCGCACACGCGCAGCCGTGGTGGGCCCGTAGGAGCCGGTGATCGGCTGGCGCTGGCCGCCCGACCACAGCAGCTGCTGCGCCCAGACCACCCGATCCCCGCGCGACCCCGGTCCCAGCGGCGGGTAGCTCATGCGGGGCTGGTAGCCGGTCAGGCTGGCGACCGGCTGGCCCAGCGCCTGGAAGGCGGCGGCGGAGGTCTCCTGCCACGACCACCAGCTCACGCCCGGGGCGTGGTAGGCCTGGGCCAGCTGGCGGAAGCGGCGGATCTCGGACACCGGCGCGCCGCCGTACGTCTGGCCGAGGGGAAGGATCGGCCGCTTGTAGATCCGGTTCTGCGTGTAGGTGGTGCTGAAGTTCTGGTCCACCGACGTCCCGATCGCGTGCCAGTACATCTGCGGCTGGTTGTACTGGGCCCCGCCGGGGCCCAGGAACACCGAGTAGGGGAAGGCCGGGTGGAAGTGGACGTAGGGAAACCCGGCCAACCCCACGGGGTACGACGGCCCGATCAGCTGGCGCAACCGGGTGATGTAGGTGTAGGCGGCGCCGTACCGCCCCTCGTACTCGGACTCGGCGTCGATCACCAGGCAGTCGGCGCCGCTGCGCACGGCCCGGGCGCCGACAGCCGCCTCCACCGCCGGGTAGGCGCCGTACACGTACTGCCACGCGCATGCCCGCAGGCCGGCGCGGTGCAGGGCGGACACCAGCCCGCGGTTGAACTGCGACCAGTAGTTGCGGCTGTCGCCGCTCTTGATGAACAGCGTCCGGATGTTGTGCCGCCGGGCCTGCGCGACGATCGAGGGCACCGAGCCGTGGTTCGTGGAGCCGAGGATCCAGATCCACATCCCGTTGCCCTGGAGGGCCGGGGAGACGGCGGCCGCGCCCGCGGGGGCCTGCGCTGCGGCGTGGCCGGGAACGGCGAGCGCGAGCACGGCGGCCAGGGCCGTCACCCAACCGAGGCGGCGGCTGCGACCCGACCCGTATCCGGTTCTGGCTGGCACTTGAATCGCGCGCCTGCGAGGTGAGCTGACGGGCTCGCGCCGTTTACGGCGCGTCGGCCCAGCGCGGGGCCGATTCGCCCCGGGCCGTCACCGCACGGAAACGGCCCAGTTGGTTCCCCCGCTCCCCCGGGCTGGCGCCCCGGGGATTCGGCGTCCGGAGACTGATAACAGACCCAGAGGTCGAGGGTTGCGGTCGCCCCGGACGCTCAGTACCCCGGGCGCCCGCGGGCGGGCTTGCGGGGGCCGGGCGGCGGCAGCCGCCGGGTGATCCGGGGAGAGACGTTGTTCGTCTCGTCGGACTCGCGTATCGCGTTGCGGGGGTCGACCCGCTGGACGAACACGAAGCGGCCTTGCAGGCCGGTGACGTCGATCCATTGCTCGTGGTAGTCGGCCGGATACTCGTCCGCCCACCCCACCGAGGTCCCCAGGGTGACGGACCGGCGCGCCGGGTCCTGGCTGCAGGCGGGGTAGCGGCGGCCGTCCAAACCGTAGATGTGCTGTGTGACCGACGACATCGGCCCCCGCGAGGTCGGGCGCCGGGCGAACAGCTCCGCCGGGCCCTGCCCGCGGTTGACGATCGAGTTTGGCGGCGTGGTAGCGCACCTTTCCCGCGACGCGCTCGAAGTACCGGCCGTAGGGCGTGCGCAGGACCAGGTCGGGGCACCGAAGCCGGGGCATCCGGGCCG
>DATFPO010000179.1:0-5763 GCA_035264745.1 Solirubrobacteraceae bacterium
GTTCGGCCTGCCGGGAATCGTCAACACGGCGGGGCTGGCCGACGTCTATCGCTCGTACGGGAATCCGGCCGTCGCCTTCACGCCGGCGGTCGACACCGGCCGCTACCACCCTCCCTCGCAGCCGCGGCCGCCCGCGCCGGCGCGGATCTTCTTCTATGGCCGGCCGTCCCAGCCCCGCAACGCATTCGGGCTGGGGCTGGCCGCGCTGCGGCTGGTCAAGCGGCGCTTCGGCGATCGGGTGCGGATTCTCTGCGCGGGGGAGGACTGGAACCCGGGCCAGTACGGAGCCGCGGATGTGCTGGAGAACCTGGGCCAGTTGGGGGACCTCGATGCGGTCGCCGCCCTGTACCGCTCATGTCACATCGGCCTGTCGTTCATGCTCACCCCACATCCCTCCTACCAGCCGCTGGAGTTCATGGCCTGCGGGATGGCGACGGTCTCCAATCGAAACCTCCACACCGGTTGGCTGCTGCGCGACGAGGAGAACGCCCTGCTGGCACCGGCGCTGCCGGCCGCCGTGGCCGGGCAGATCGGCCGGCTGGTCGACGACGCCGCCCTGCGCGAACGGATCGCCCGGGCCGGTCGGGAGGCGGTGGCGGGGGCGCGCTGGGAGGAGGAGATCGACCGGGTGTGGGACGCGATGACCTCGCACCCCGACCGCTTCGAGTCCGACTCCGACCGGGCCCCGAGACGGCCGGCGTCGAAGGGAACGCTCCTGCTCGGCTAGGCGCCCGCGGCGCCGGGCTCGCCTACAGCCGCTCGGCGATCCGCGGCGCCTCGTGGTCGAACACCCACACGCCCAGGGCGCAGACGCCCACGAAAATGGCAATCGGGAGCAGGGCCCACGGCAGGCCGCCGATCGCGTCCAGGGCGCCCGGCGCGCTCGGGTCGATGACCCAGCGCCGGGCCTGCTCCAGCAGGACGGCGAGGGGGTTGGCCAGCACGACGTGCTCCCACGGATGAGGCACCTTCTCGATCGTGTAGAGGATCGGCGTGGCGTAGAACAGGACCGTCGACAGCACCGACCAGATGGGCGCCACGTCGCGATAGCGGACATAGAGCGACGAGAGGATCATGGCCACGGCGGCGCTGAACGCCACCAACAGCGCCAGGACCACCGCCAGCAGCAGCCACGACCAGCGCGGCGTGATCCCGTAGGCGACCAGGAATACGAAGACGGCCACCAGGCTCAGGAGCAGGTTCAGCGCGGCGGTGAGGACCGTCGCCAGCGGGATCACCATCCGCGGGAAGTGCATCTTGCGCACCAGGGCCTCGTTGTCGGTCACCGAGGTGACCGAGCGCCCGGTGGCCTCCTGGAAGAAATTGAACACGACGATGTTGAGCAGCAGGACCACCGGGTAGTCGCGAATCCCGGTGCCGAAACGCACGACCTGGCTGAACACCAGGTAGAGCACCCCGAACAACAGCAGGGGGCGCATCAGCGACCACAGGTAGCCGAGGGCCGACCCGAAGTAGGTCAGGCGGTAGTTGGTCGACCCGATCATCCAGGTCAGATCGAGGAAGCGCCGCCACCCGCCGCCGAAGGCCGAGGGCCCCCGGATGTCGTGGGCGCGCGGAGAGACGCTCAGCGCCTGGGAGCTCACTTGACCGCCTTCAGGGTGACCCTCATCTCCCTTGCGTCCCGGGCCGTCCACCAGTCGCCCGGCGACTCCGAGCGCGGCGTGACGATCTGGTCGACCTTCTCGAACCGCGCCGTGGCGTAGGGCACGGCGAACTGCTCGGTCCAGAGGTGGTCCGCGGATCCGCAGAAGTAGTCGAAGGTGGAGTTGCGCTCGTCGGCGATGAAGAACCGGCGGTGGTCGGGGTCGACCACCGCGCTCCAGGACGGGAACACCGGCACGATGATGCGGAAGTACCTGCCGGGCTGGAGCACTCTCCAGCACTCGTCTATCAGGGCGACGAAGCCGTCGCCGAGGTGCTCGAGGCAGTGGTGGGCGATGATCGAGCGGATCGAGCTGTCGGCGAAGGGCAGCCTGCCCTCCTGGATCGGGGGCGAGTCCGCGCTCTCGGGGCGGGCGTCCTCGCCGGGACCGGCGACCGCGAACGTCCGGAGGTGCTCGAGGTCGCAGACCAGGTTCACCCCGGGAGCCGGACTCACGTCGACGCCGATCCGCCCCTTCTTGAGGTTGCCGCAGCCCAGGTCGACGTGAAAGTCGAGGTTGTCGTGCGGGCTGGCGCCGCGGCTGGCACCGCCCCAGTCGTACGGCTCGCCGGAGGGCCAGAGGTCGTAGTCGCCCGCCAGCTTCTCGAACTCCTCGGCCCCCACCGACTCAACTGTAGTCGCGGCCGTGACGGCGGCCGGACCGGGCGGGGGCTGGGGGGGCGCGGTGGCCACCTGCCCCCATAACACCGCGGCGTCGGCGCCGACGGCCAGGCGCGCGTTCTCGCGCATCACGTCCCAGCACTGGCGCGAGCGCCACGCCAGGGCGCGCTCCACGGCGTTGTCCTCGATGGCTGCCTTCGCGTAGCCGAGCAGGGGGGAGACCGTCACCGCCACCGACAACCAGTTGTAATCGAGCCGGATCAGCCCGTCCTGCGCGTAGTAGTCGATGTCGTCCTGGCGAATGCGATCCGCCCAGCGGGTGCGGTAGAGGTGGCGGTTGGCCAAATCGATCTCGGTCTCGTATCCCCGGCTGGCGGACTCCAGGTGGTAGACCAGGCTCCTCGGGCAGTAGTGCACCTGATGTCCGGCCTCACGGGCGCGCAGGCAGAAGTCGACGTCCTCGTAGCCGTTGGTGAACGCCGGATCGAAACCGCCGAGCTCCTCGAACACCTCGCGGCGGATGAGCACGCAGGCGGCGGTGACCACCTGGAAGGGGCGCGTCTTGTTCACTGCGGGGTGGTCTCCGGGGAATCCCATGTAGATGTGGCGCACGTCCTTGTTGCCGTCGATGGCCACCCCGGCGTGCTGCACCGTGCCCGCCGGCCAGAGCAGCTTGGCGCCGACCAGCGCCGCCTCGGGATGGGCCTCGGCGTGGGCGACGAGCGCCGCCAGCCAGCCCGGGGTCGGCCGGGTGTCGTTGTTGAGCAGCACCACGAACCGGCCCTCCGACCGGGCGACGCCCTCGTTGCAGGCCGAGGCGAAGCCGCGGTTCTCGGCCAGCGCGGCTACCCGGACACGCGAGCCGTAGGAGGCCAGGACCTGGGAGGTGTCGTCGCTGGATGCGTCGTCCACCACGACGATCTCGGTCGCGGCCGGGAGGTCCTGGCCCAGGAGCATGTCCAGGCATTCCCGGGTCAGCCCCGCGCGGTTGTGCACGGGGATGACGATCGAGCAGGCGGTCATCGCCGGCGTCCGAGACGCAGCAGGTCGCGCAGGCGGTCGCGGGTCCGCCAGTACAGGGTCACCGCCCGCCAGGCGCGGGTGCGGCGCAAGTCGTCGAGCTGTTGCTGGGCCATCCTGCCCGGCCAGGCCACGCCCTTCACCAGCTCGTCGTCGCGGGCGGCGAGCTGCTCGTGGGCGTCCACCAGCAGCTCGCGCAGCTCAGCCTCGCGCCGCCGGACGGCGGCGAGCTCCCCGCGCAGGGCCTCGACCTCCTCCTGGCGCTCCGGCGCGTGCGCCTCGGCGGGGGAGTCTCCGGTCACGGCCTGGCCTCCGCCAGCCTGCGGTCGAGCTCAATCGAGTGATCCAGGACCACCAGCCCGCCCAGCTCGTCGGGACCGTGGACCGCGAAGTCGCAGACGCGCCGCCGGTAGGTCACCACGGTCCTGCCGCTGTGCACCCAGCAGCCGGCGTGGTAGCGGCCGGCGCCGAGGGAGTTCACCGCGTGCACGCGCATGATGACGTCCTCGCCAGCCTCCAGCGGCTCGCCGACGGCGTCCAGTTCCCGGGTGGTCGTCACGAACACCCGCTGCGCGTTGTCGTTTTCGAGCAGGATGTGGAGGTCGGGCTCGGCGATCGGCTCGTGGACGGCCACCCGGGCGACGATCGTGAAGCGCTCGCCGTGGGGCACCAGGTCGACCCGGCGGCCCTCCTCGTCCTCAATCCACATCTCCTCGACGCCGGCGACCCGGCGGGCGCCGCCCGCCGCGCCGGGATGGTCCTCGAAGTTGAGGCGGTAGTAGCGCTGCGCCACCTCGGCCGGCTCTCCGATGAGGTCGATGCGACCCGACTCCAGCGCCAGGGAGCGGTGCGCGAAGCGCTCGATCAGCGGCATGTCGTGGGTGACCAGCACGATCGTCTTGCCGGCGTCGCGCAGCCGGTAGAAGACGTCGACGCACTTCTGCTGGAAGGCGGCGTCGCCGACCGCCAGCACCTCGTCGATGAGGTACACGTCGGCGTCCGACTCGACCATCACCGAGAACGCCAGCCGCACCTGCATCCCCGACGAGTAGTTCTTGAGCTTGAGGTCCAGGAACGACTCGAGCTCGGCGAACGCGATGATGGCGTCGAAGCGCTCGCGGGCCTGGCGCGGGGTGAGGCCCATCATCACCCCGTTGATCACGACGTTGTCGATTGCGGTCAGCTCGGTGTTGAACCCGACTCCCAGCTCGATGAACGGTGCCAGCCGCCCGGCGATCCGCAGGCGGCCCGTGTCGGCCCGGTAGATGCCGGCCAGGCACTTGAGCAGGGTGCTCTTGCCCGACCCGTTGCGGCCAACGATGCCGAAGAACTCGCCCTCGGCGACCTGGAACGAGATGTCGCGCAGCGCGACCAGCTCGTCCACGTCGATGCGACGAAGCGGATGTAGCGCCCGCTCCTTGAGCGTCATGACGTGCTGGCGAGGCACGCGGAACGTCTTGTTGAGGCCGACCACGTCGACCGCCGCATGGGGCTGTGGCACCGGCCAGAGGCTAGCGGGGCCGTATGTCAGGCTAGGCCCGATGTCCGCCCGGGATACGAGTGGCGTCAGGCGGTTCGACTACGACCGGACGGTGGCGCTCAGCGACGGCGTGTTCGCCATCGCGCTCACCCTCCTGGTGCTCAATATCAGCGTTCCCCGACTGGTCCCCGGAGGGGAGACCCTGTGGCATGCCCTCGCCGGCAACGCCGGGGAGGTCCTCAGCTACGCGGTGAGCTTCGCGGTGATCGCTCTGTTCTGGACCCGCCACCACTCCTTCTTCCGGGTGACCCGCCGCGTGGACGGACGCCTCCTGGCCCTCAACCTGCTGTACCTCGGCATCGTCGCCTTCCTCCCCTTCCCGACCCGGCTCCTGGGCCTCTACGGCGATCGCCCCGAGGCCGTCGCCGTCTACGCGGTGACGATCTCGCTGGTAAGCGCGGTGGCGATCGCGATGCGCGTGCACGCGCGGAGTGCCGGGCTGCTCGAGCCCGGGGCTTTGCCGGACTCGATCTGGCGTCTGGCCTCGGTGCCGCTGGTCTTCCTGGTCTCGATTCCGATCGCGTTCGTCAGCCCGACGGCGGCCGAGCTCTCCTGGCTGAGCATCGCGGGGTTGGAGCGCGTCGGGCGCCGGCGCCCGCCCTGACGGGTGTCGCCGACGGACCGGCCACGGTGCGGCATCCTTACGGCGTGCGGGCGCGACTCTCCTTATCCCCTCAGGCGTACGCGCGCGTCGCCACCGTGGCCCTGGTGGCGCTCGCCGTGATCGTCCTCACCGGCGCCGCCGTGCGACTCAGCGGGTCGGGCCTCGGCTGCCCGGACTGGCCGAAGTGCTACGGGCGCACGTTCGCCCCGCTGGAGACCCACGCGGTGATCGAGTACACCAATCGTCTCCTGTCCGGGCTCGTCGGGCTGACCTCGGTGGCCGCGGCCGTGCTGGCCTTCCTCCGGCGCCCGTTCC
>DATFPO010000180.1:0-11986 GCA_035264745.1 Solirubrobacteraceae bacterium
CGAGGGCCGGCGCTGGATCGACGTGGAGCGCGAGGACCCCGAGCTCTACGCCGCCTGGCGGGCGGCGGGCGACTCCTTCCGCTTCCCGGGCGGCGAGTCGCTGGGTGAGCAGGACCGGCGCGTCCACGCGGCGCTGGCCGACATCCGCCGCCAGGGGCGCCTGCCTGCGCTGGTGGTCTGCCACGGCGGCTCCATCCGGGTGGTGCTGTGCCGTCTCAACGGTCGTGGGCTGGACGCCTTCCACGACTGGAAAGTGCCGAACGTCGCCCTGTTCCCGGTGTGATGCTCCAGACCGTCGACCGTCGCCAGGCCCGGCTGGCCCCGGTCCTCTTCGCCGTCCTGGTGGCCGCCACCGGAGCTGCGTTCTTCGTCACCCAGCGGCTCAAGCTGGCGCCGCGAGCGGTTCGCACGCTCACCGTCACCCGCGCGATCTCGCCGTACCTCCCGTACCGCCGGGCCAGCATCCGGATCCGGCTGACCCGGCCGGACCGGGCCACGGTCACGATCATCGACTCCCGCGGCGATGTCGTGCGCCGGCTGCTCAGCGACCGGCCGCTTCGGCTGGACCAGCGCGTCGCCCTGCTGTGGAACGGCCGTGATGCCCGGGGTCGGGTGGTGCCCGACGGCGAGTACCGGGTGCGTGTGAGCCTCCGGCACCAGGGGCGCTCGGTGGTCCTGCTCGACGCCATCGCGGTGGACGGCACGCCGCCGCGACCGCTGGTGCGGGTGCGTCGCCCTGGCGCGGGCGCCGGCCCGGTCCTGATGCCGCTGCGCCGCGGCGGGCCCGTCCGGTTCACGGTGGCGGGCAGCGACGTGCGGACCGAGCGGCTGTTCGTGCTGCGAACCGATCGGGGCCGTCCGCGAATCGTCACTCGCCTGCGCCCCCGCGCCTCGGCCACCGCCCCGGGCGCCTGGGACGGGCGGATCCGCGGGCGCCGGGCCCCCGCCGGCACGTACGTGATCGTGGCTCGTGACACCGACGCCGTGGGCAACTCGGCGTACTCGTTCCCGTTCACGCCGCCAAGGCGGGGCGATCCGCCCGGGGGCGCCGGCGTCACCGTCCGTTATCTGGCCGCCCAAGCGCCCCAGGGACCGACGCCCGCGGGCCGCCTGTTCACCGTGTTCGTGGACGCCCGGGGGCGTCCCTACCGCTGGCGACTGCACCGGGTCGACCAGGGGCGGACCATCGCCCACGGCACCAGCCGCAGCCCGGCGCTGCGGCTGCATGCCCCGCGGGGGCCGTCCGGCGTCTACGTGGTGGAGCTGGCCTCGGGGGGGAATCGCACGGCGGCGCTGGTCCCTGTGCAGGGGTCCGGCCGCCATCGCGTGCTGGTCGTCCTGCCACTCGTCTCGTGGCAGGGCCGCAACCGGGTGGACGGCGACGGCGACGGCCTGGTCGACACCCTGGATCGCGACGGCCGCGCGGGACTCGCCCGCCCGCTGGCCGGTGGCGGGGTGCCGGTCGGCTTCGGCGCCAACGAGGGCCCTCTCCTGCGGCTGCTTGACCGTCCGCAGCAGCGCTATGACATCACCACCGACGTCGCGCTGGCGCGCCCCGGCGGCAACCGGCTGCTGCGCGGGCATCACGGCGTGGTGCTGGCCGGGATCCCGCGCTGGCTGCCGCCGAACGTGGGCGCGGCGCTGCGACGTTTCGTATCGCAGGGCGGGCGGGTGTTCTCCCCGGGAACCGACGCCCTGCGGCGGACCGTCCGCCTGACCGGGACGGAGCTGGTCCGGCCGTCGGCGCGCTCGGCCGCCGACGTCTTCGGGTCCACCCTGTCGCCGCTGGCGCACCGCCGGGTCGAGCTCCTGGCCGGCCAGGACCACATCGGGCTGTTCAAGGGCGGCGACGGCCTGTTCCGCGGCTTCAGCGCGTTCGAGGAGACGCTGGCCGCCGGCGCCGGCGCCCGGGTGACCGCCGCGGCCGAGGAGCAGGGCGCGCGCGCCGGGGCGCCGGTGATCGTGGCGCTGTCGCTCGGGCGCGGCCTGATCATCCGGACCGGGCTGCCCCAGTGGGGGACCCGGATCGGGCGTGACGCGAACGTGGCGGCTATGACCAAGCGGGCATGGGTCCTGCTGTCCCACTAGCCCAGGGCTGGCTCGAGGCCGGCGTGGTCCTGGCGGCGCTGCTGGCCGGCGCCGCCGTGCTGGTCCGCTCGCCGCGGGCCAGGGCCCTCGCCATGGCCGGCGCCCTGGTCCTGACGCCGATCCTCCTGGTCGCCCACATCTGGGACACGCCGCAGTTCCAGCCTTTTCGCCGGCACCCGCTGCTCGCCGGGGCCGGCGCGCTCATCGCCATAGGCGTCCTGGCCGCCGCCGCGGCGCTGGTGCACCGCCGCCCCACCGTGTTCCCGGTCGCCGCCGTGGCCGCGATCCCCTTCCGGGTGCCGATCGAGTCGGGCGGCACGGTGTCGAACCTGCTGGTCCCGCTCTACTTCGTGGTGTCCGCGGGAGCCCTGGCGTTCATCGTGCCTCGCCTGCGCGCCGCCCCCGACGAGGAGGACCCCTCGCCGGGGGCGCTCGAATGGCTGCTGATGGGCTCGGTGGTGCTGTACGCGATCCAATCGCTGTACTCGGTGAACTTCGGCAGGGCGCTGGAGAACGTCGTCTTCTTCTACGTCCCGTTCGCCCTGCTGTTCACGCTGCTGGCCCGTCTCGAGTGGACGCCGCGACTGGCGCTGACCTGTCTGGGGGTCGCGCTGGCCCTGGCGCTGGTCTTCTGCCTGGTCGGGTTCGTCGAGTATCAGCGCCACACGCTGCTCCTCAACCCGCAGGTGATCGCCTCCAACCAGTTCCAGAGCTACTTCCGGGTCAACTCGCTGTTCTTCGACCCCAACATCTTCGGGCGCTTCCTGGTCATGGTGATGGCCGCGGTGACGGCGGTGATGCTGTGGACCCGAGGGCGGCGTGACGTGCTGCTGGCGGGAGGCGCCCTGGCGGTCATGTGGGCCGGCCTGGTGCTGACCCTGTCCCAGTCGAGCCTCGGGGCTCTCCTGGTGGCGCTGGCCGTCCTGGCGGCTCTGCGCTGGAGCGTTCGGGGCACGGCCCTGGTGGTGGCGCTCGGCGCGGTGCTGGCGGTCGTGTTCGTGGTCGCGTTCCCCGGAGCGCTGCGCCTTCACCTCTCCAGCCAGCAGTCGATCGAGAGCGCCACCAGCGGGCGCGGGAACCTGATCGCCGGCGGCGTGGGCCTGTTCGCGCGCCGGCCGCTGACCGGCTGGGGGTCGGGCGCGTTCGAGCCCCAGTACCGGCGGTTCGAGCGGGTGTCCGGCGAGCGCGCGGTGACGGCGTCGCACACCATCCCGATCACCGTCGCGGCCGAGCAGGGGATCGTGGGCCTGGGGCTCTACCTGGCGCTGCTGGTCGCGGCCTTCGCGCGGCTGCTGCGCGGTGCCCGCGCCTCCCCGGTCCGCGCCGCCATAGCCGCCGCCTTCGCCGCCCTGGTGTTCCACTCGTGGCTCTACGCCGCGTTCCTGGAGGACCCGCTGGTCTGGACCCTGCTGGCGATCGGCACCGCGCTGGCCTGGCCCGAACGCCCGACACCCGAGCGCCACCCGGCCGAGGCGCTGGCGGTCTGAGCGGTCACCCGCGCGCTACCCGCGAGGGCCCGCGACCCCGAGCTCGCGCAGGCGCTCCCACAGCGGCGCGTCCTGGCGCTCGGCGGTCTGGGCGAGTGCCCAATCCCGCAGCTCGGCGTCCGGTCGGGTGCGTGCGCCGCGCTGTGAGCGCAGCGCCTCCACCCAGTCGTCCTGGTCGGCGCAGCGGATGACCGCTCGAGACCAGACGTCGAGCCCCGGGAAGTCGGGGGCGATCGTGCCCCGGCCCAGGCGCGCCGCCTTGAGGATCCGGTTGGGTAGGCCCGCCTGGTTGAACTCGTCGCGGCGGAACGGGGCCAGCCCGACGTCGGCGCAGAGCATGAGCCGCGCCGCCTCCTCGTCGCTGCGGCGCCCCAGCCACACCAGGCCGGGCAGGGCTAGGCACGCCCGGTAGTCCGGGTCGTCGCGGCACTCGTCCTCGGCCACCCGCCCGACCAGCAGGAGGGTCAGCTCGGGGACCCGCTCGGCCAGACGGTGCAGCAGCCTCCAGTCGGTTCGCCGCCCCAGATTGCCCAGCGCCACCGCGACCACCGCGCCGGCCGGGTCGGGGGCGGGAAACGAGTCCGCCGCGGTCGGGACGAGGGTCGCGTCCCGGCCGGCCTCGCGCTCGAGCTCGACGAGCCTGGTGGACACCGCGAACACCAGCGCGGCCCGCCGTGCCGCGGCGGCGTGAAGCGCGGCCAGCCGCTCCCGGGTCCTGGGCCCGGCGTCCGGAGCCACGGGCGTGCGGTCGAACAGCCCGTACCACAGCTCGCAGCCCGGCCAGCGAGCCAACAGCGCCTCGGCGAGCGGGTACTGGAACGGATGGAAGATCATCGCCACCGCCGGCTCCCCGGGTGGCCTCAGCGCCCGCGCCTGGGCTCGGGCCACCATCCCGCGCAGTGTCCGGGGCAGCCGTCCGAGCGCGCCGTAGGGCAGGCCCGGCGCCTGGACCGCCACCACGCCGGGCGATCGCAGCAGGTCCGCAGCCTGGTCGCGCAGGATGAAGCTCTCGAGCGTGCGGGGGAGCAGCAGCAGGGCGATCCGGTCTGGCATCGGCCGGTCACGCTACCGGCCCTCGCGGGCGGCCCCGGGGCGCGCGCCGGCCGTCGCGGACGCGCTATAGCGTGAGCCGCGATGTACGACTACCTGCGCCGCCTGGCCCGGACGGGCGCCGCCTACCAGGCCGGCGAGGCGGCCGCCAAGGGCATCGCGGTGGTGCTGCTGCCGCTCTACACGCGGCACCTCACGCGTGCCGACTACGGCACCGCGGACCTGCTCCTGACCCTGGTCATCCTGGTCTCGATAGTGATCAGGCTCGGCCTGGTGGAGGCGTTCATCCGCTTCTACTACCTGGACGCCGACCACGCCGAGCGCGACCGCGTGGCGCGCGCCGCCACCGGGCTGGTCCTCCTCGCCACCACCGTCGCCGCGGCGCTCGCGGCCGTCTTCGCCGGCCCGCTGTCCGAGCTGGTGCTGGGCTTCCACGACCCCACGCTGATGCGCATCACGGCGCTGGGGCTGTGGTCGTTCACCAACCTGGAGATGCTCTACGCCCTGCTGCGGGTGGACGAGCGGGCCGGCACTTTCGTCCGGGCCTCGCTCACCAACGTGGCCATCACGGTCGCACTCACCGTCTACCTGGTGGTCTTCCGCGACCAGGGCGCGCAGGGACTCCTGCTCGGCAACTTCGCGGCCTCCACGGCCGTCCTGGTCGGACTGCTGTGGGTGCTGCGGCACCGCATCGGCCTGCGGATCGACCGCGCGAAGCTGCCGATGCTCCTGCGCTTCGGGCTGCCCACCGTCCCGGCGGAGGTGTCGGTGTTCGCCCTGAACATCATCGACCGCGCCTACCTCTACCGGCTGGAGAGCCCGAGTGCGGCCGGGCTGTACTCGTTGGCGGTGAAGCTGTCGGCCGTGGTCATCCTGGCCACTCGCGCCTTTCAGTACGCCTGGCCACCGCTGGCCTACTCGATCCGCGATGACGAGGAGGCGCGCCGCTTCTACGCCCTGGTGGCCACGTACTACGTGCTGGCCGCCGGGCTGGTGGTGGCGGCGCTGACCCTGCTCGGCCGCTGGGTGGTGCGCCTGCTGGCCGCCCCCGCCTTCTTCGCCGCCCATGAGGCCCTCCCCTGGGTGGCGCTGGGCTGGGCGTTGTACGGGCTGTTCCTGGTCCTGGTGGTGATGGCGGGGCGCGCCCGGGTGACCACGCGCAACTTCCCCGCGGCCCTGGCGGGCCTGGTGGTCAACGGGCTGCTGCTGGTCCTGCTGGTCCCGGTGTGGGGCATCGCCGGGGCGGGCATCGCGCTGTGCGGTGCCTACCTGGTCATGCTGGCGGCGATGTACGCGTTCGCCCGCCGCCTGTTCGACGTGGCCTTCGAGTGGAGTCGGCTCGCGCAGCTGGTGCTGGTGATCGGCGGCGTGGCGGTGGCCGGGGAGCTGCTGCTGCCGACCGCCGGGGTGATCGGCTTCGTCGAGCGGCTTGCCGCCCTGGCGGCGATCCCGCTGCTGCTGATCGTGACCCGCTTCTTCGGGCCCGAGGAGCGTGCGCGCATGCGCGCGCTGGTCCGGCGCCTGGCCCCGGCGCCGTCGGCCTAGAGGCCGGCGAAGAATGCCAGGGCCCGCTCGGCCACCAGCTCGGGCCTCTCGTCGGGCAGGAAATGGCCCGAGTCCGGCACCAGCTCCAGTTCCATGTCGTCGGCGTGGGGCTCGTACCCCCGCAGCAGCGACTTGGAGATCGCCAGGTCGCCGGCGCCGAACAGCAGCCGCAGCGGCACGGTGAGGCGTCCCTCCCGGACGCGGGTGCGCAGCACCCGCCCGAAGGTGCGCAGGTAGCTGCGGTACAGCTGCGTGGTGGCCTGTGCGCGGGCCGGCTCGGTGAGCCGCTGGGCGAAGCTGTCCGCGGCCTCGTCGGGGATGGCGCCGGGCTGGACGTTGTCGGCCCGCATGAAGCGGCGCACGACGTCGGGCCGGGTGCGAAGCAGCCAGGAGGCGAGCCCGGGGGTGGCAAGAAGCGCCGCGTACCACGCCCGCCACGTCGCATCGAGCGTGCGCAGGTCCATCGGGGGCCACGGGTGGGGCGCGTTGATGGCGATCGCCCGCCGGACACGGTCGGGATGGCGGATTCCCAGCAGAAAGGTCGTGAACCCGCCCCAGTCGTGCCCGATCACGTAGGCCCGGTCGATGCCCAGGGCGTCCAGCAGCGCCACGGCGTCGGCGGTGAAGGTGTCGGGGTCGTAGCCGTGCCCCGGCGCCTGGGTCCAGCCGAACCCGCGCAGGTCCGCGCAGATGATCCGGAGCCTGCCCGCCAACCGGGGGATGACGCCGCGCCAGCAGTACCAGTGCTGGGGCCAGCCGTGCAGCATCAGCACGGGATCGCCGTCGCCGGCCTCCGCCACGTGGACCGCGAGGCCCCCGGCATCGACCAGGCGATGCTCGACCCCGTCCACGTGCGGAAGCCCCTCGAGCATCTGCGACATGATGCCGCACCGATGCGCGTGGACGTGGTCGACCCCTCGGCCTATACGCCGCCCTACGACCACGCGCTGTGCGCAGCGCTGGCCCGGGCGGGGGCGCAGGTGCGGCTGGTGACCAGCCGCTTCGCCTACGGTCCGGTCCCCCGCGAGGAGGGCTACGAGGTGCGCGAGTCCTTCTACCGGCTGGCCGTGGGCCCGCCAGGGTCCCGGACCCGCCAGGCGGCCAAGCTCGCCCAGGAGGTGCCCGACATGCTGCGCTACCGGCGCGCTGCGCGGGAGGCGGACATCGTGCACCTCCAATGGCTGACGGTGCAGCCGCTCGACGTCCATCTGCTGCCCAACGACCGGCCGCTGGTCCTCACCGCCCACGACCTCCTGCCCCGCGAGCCGCGGCCGGGCCAGCTGGGCGCCCAGCGACGGCTGTACGAGCGCGTGGACGCGGTCCTGGTCCATTCCCACCACGGGCGCGAGCGGCTGGTGGTGGACCTCGACGTGGACCCCGAGCGCGTCCACGTCGTCCCGCACGGCGCGTTCGAGTACCTGACCCGCCTGCCGGACGAGGCGCCGCTCCCAGCCGGGCTGGCGCAGGTCGAGGGGCCGGTCGTCTTGTGCTTCGGCCTCATGCGCCCGTACAAGGGCATCGACGTCCTGATCGACGCCTGGCGGGGGATCGGGGGCGCCGAGCTGTGGATCGTCGGGCTTCCCAAGATGCCGATCGGGCCGCTGCGGGCCGCCGCGCCGCCCGGGGTGCGGTTCGTTCCGCGCTTCATCACCGACGCGGAGATCCCGGCCTACTTCCGCCGCGCCGATCTGGTGGTCCTGCCGTACCGGCAGATCGACCAATCCGGAGTGCTCTTCACCGCGCTGGCCTTCGGCAAGCCGATGCTGTTGAGCGGAGTCGGCGGGTTCCCCGAGATCGCCGAGGCGGGAGCCGCCGAGCTGTTCGCCGTGGACGATCGAGCGGCGCTGCACATCGCCCTGCAGCGCCTGCTGGCCGATCCGGCCCGCCGTGAGCGCCTGGCGGCCGGTGCGCACGCCGCGGCCGCCGGCGCGTACTCGTGGGACGAGGCGGCGGCGAGGACGCTGGCCGTCTATCGGCGGCTGATCGAGCCCCCCGCCTAGTCGGCCGAAACGGACGCTCGCGGCGCCGGCCTGCCAGGTAGCTGCGCCAGGGAGCCCATCCCGGCGACAATGCCCGGCCGTGACGCTGCTGACCGTCGTGTTCTGGGTCTCGGTCGCCCTGCTGGTCTACGCGCAGGTGGGCTATCCAGCCCTGCTGTGGCTACTCGCCCACACACGACGCACGCGCACTGCGGCCCTGAGCGGCACGGCCGAGCTGCCGGACGTGTCGGTGGTCGTGGCGGCCTACCGAGAGGAGGCTGGTATCACCGCCCGCGTGGCCAACCTGCTCGCGCTGGACTATCCGCGTGAGCGGCTCGAGGTGATCGTCGCCTGCGACGGCTCGCCCGACGACACCGCGCCGCGGGCGCGCGACGCCGGCGCCGACCTGGTGCTCGAGCTGCCCCGGGGGGGAAAGGTGAGGGCTCAGGACGCGGCGGTCGAGCGCGCGCGCGGCCAGATCGTGGCCTTCGGCGACGCCAACGCCCGCTGGGAGCGAGGCGCGCTGCGGGCGCTGGTCGCCCCCTTCGCCGATCCCCGGGTCGGATACGTGTGCGGCCAGCTGAGGCTGCTCGACGCCGGCGGCACCAACCAGGAGGGCCTGTACTGGCGCTACGAGATGGCGCTGCGGGCCCTGGAGTCACGCCTGGCCTCGGTCACCGCCGGCAACGGGGCGATCTACGCCACCCGCCGCGAGGCCTACCTGAGGGTGGATCCGGTCATGGGCCACGACCTGAGCTTTCCGTTCAACATGGTCAAGCGCGGCTGGCGGGCCCTGTACGTGTCGACCGCGGTGGCGACCGAGCCCATGGTCCCGTCGGCCGAGGGCGAATTCGCCCGCAAGCGCCGGATGATGAGCCACACCTGGCCGATCGTGTTGCGCGGCGGCATGCTGTCGCCGCGGGGCTACGGCGCCCTCTACGGCCTCATGCTCGGCTCGCACCGGCTTCTGCGCTACGCCACGCCGTTCCTGCACCTCATCGCCCTGGCCGCGAACGTCGCGCTGTACGCGCTCCACGCCGGGCCCGTGTACGCGGTCACCCTGGCGCTACAGCTGGCCCTGCTGCTGGCGGCGCTGGCGGCGCTGGTGCTGCCGGTGCAGCCGCTGCTGGTGGCCCGCTACTACGTGCTGACCACCGCCTCGCCGGCCGCGGGGCTGTGGGACTGGCTGCGCCACGGGACGCCGGCCGGCTGGGAGCCGGCGGAGGGGACCCGGTAGCCGTGGCCAAGCGCGCGCTCGACCTGGCCTTGGCGGCGCTCGGGCTCACGCTCGGGGCACCGGTGCTGATCGCCGCCATGGTGGCGATCAGGCTCGAGTCCGCCGGTCACCCGCTCTATCGACAGCGGCGGGTGGGCAGGCAGGGGCGGGAGTTCGACCTCTACAAGCTACGGACCATGGTGCACGGGGCCGAGCACCTGGGAGCCGGGATGGCGGTCAACGAGGGCGATCCCCGCATCACCCGGGTGGGCGCCCTCCTGCGCCGGACCTCGCTGGACGAGCTTCCCAACCTGTTCAACGTCCTGCGGGGCGACATGTCGATCGTGGGACCACGGCCGACCATCCCGGTCCAGGTCGCGCAGTACACCGAGCGCCAACGCCGGCGGCTGGAGGTTAAACCCGGGATCACCGGCTGGGCTCAGGTCAACGGCCGCGCCTCGCTGCCCTGGTCCGAGCGCATCGAGCTAGACCTGTGGTACGTCGAGCACCGTTCGCTGGCGCTCGACCTGCGCATCATCGCCCAGACCGCGGCAATGGTCCTCAGCGGCCATGGCCTCTACAAGGGGGAGACAGGAGGGTGGGGGAGATGAGCGGCTCCGCACGGCCGGCCGTGCTGCTCACCGGCGTGGGCAAGCGCTACGACATCGTCGCGGCCTTCGGCCAGCACGCCACCACGGTGGCCGCCGACCCCAATCCGCTGGCGCCCGCGCAGTACGCCGCCCACGCTCGTCGGGAGGTCCCGTTCGTGGACAACCCGGACTACGTGCCCGCGCTCGAGCGCCTGTGCGGCGAGTTCGGGGTGGGGGCCGTGGTGCCGCTGACCGACCTGGACATCGAGGTGCTGGCGCACGCCCGGGCCGGCGGCCGGCTTCCTGCCTTCGTGCCCGATCCCGACGTCGCGGCGGCGACGTACGACAAGTACGCGGCCCACCTGCTGCTCCAGCGCCACGGCCTGCCCTCGCCCGCGACCGCGCTGCCGGGCGAGGCCGTCGAGGCCTATCCGGTGATGGTCAAGCCGCGGCGCGGCTCGGGCGCGCGCTCGATCCACGCTGCCCATGACGAGGCCGAGGCCCAGTTCTTCTGCCGCTACATCGCCGAGCCGGTGATGGTCCAGCGGCTCATGCGCGGCCCGGAATTCTCGATCGACCTCCTCTGCGACCTCGACGGTCGCTGCCTCAACGCCATACCCCGGACCATGATCGAGTCCCGCGGCGGGGAGTCCATCAAGGGCACGGTGATCGACGATCCGGAGCTGGTCGACCTCGGCCGCACGGTGGTGGAGACGCTCGGGGTACGCGGGCCCTGCACGGTGCAGGTGTTCCGGGACCCGGAGGTGGGGTTGGGCATCACCGACGTCAATACGCGGTTCGGGGGCGCCTTCCCGGCCCCGATGTACGCGGCGCCGGCGGGGCGCACCTATCCCGAGCTCATCGTGCGCATGGCGGCCGGGGAGCGGATCGAGCCCCACGTGGGCGAGTTCCGCGCGGGCCTGACCTTCACCCGCTACTTCTGGCAGCTCGAGCTCGACCCCGAGCACCGCCCGACCGGGCGCGACATCGTGGAGCCACCGGGGCCACCGACGCCGCGGTGACTACTCCGGCTGCGGGATGTACTCCGGCCCCTTGTCCACGTACTGGGTGCGGAAGGCTCGGAGGGCGTCGAAGGTCCGGTCGTTGAAGCTGGGACAGCCGAGCTGGTGGGTCCAGGCCGTGGCCGCGACCTCGAACGGCATGTTGGTGCGGTTCTCGAACAGCAGCGTGTTGTAGCCGGAGATGACATTCGGTTTGGGACGCTCGGCGTACAGCGTCTCCAGCTGGGCCACCTGTTTCGGGTCCAGTCCGGGCCGGTACTGGATCTCGATCCGGCCGTGCTCGAGGGCGTGCACCAGCCTCTCGGTCTGCGGCGTGCCCTGGCCCACGTAGTTGCCGTCGGAGGCGGGCACCGGATAGTGGGGCCCGAACACCGGAGGGTTCTGCTTGTAGTGGACCTTGATCGACACGTGGTCGCGGTCATGGGGCCCCGGGGTGAAGGTGCGAAGCTTGCATCCGGCCGCGCTGGCCGCCGCCCGCAGGTCGGTCGTCCGCGGGGCCGGGATCGGCGGCCCTTGCTTTGACGCCGAGGTCGACGGGCCCGTCCCGCCACCCTTGCCGCCACCACCCGCGGCGATCACGTACACGACCGCCGCCACGGCGGCGATGGCCAGCACCACGCCGGCCGCGATTCCCACCCGGCGGCGGCGCGCCTGGGCCCGCTGCGCGGCCTGCTCGGCGGCGACGCGCTCAGCCCGGCGGCGCTCCTTCTCCTCGCGCCGCGAGGTCACGCGCTAGCTGCCCTTGGCCCCGTCGCGGGCCGCACGCGGCTGGGCGGCCCGGCGGGGGGCCCTGCGCCGGCGCGGCCCGCCGTCCGGGCGGGCGCGGCGCGGCTTCCAGCACCCGTCGATGAACGTGGCGATCTCCCCGGTCAGCCGCTCGGGCGCCAGCCGCAGCTCGATGATCGAGTTGGCGTCCAGGAGCCGGGCGTTGGGCATCTCGTGGGCCAGCCCGTCGGCATCCGAGAACGGGTGGATCGGGTCGCGGGGGTGGCCTATCACCAGCGTTGGC
>DATFPO010000181.1:0-5218 GCA_035264745.1 Solirubrobacteraceae bacterium
GCAGCCGGTTGGTGAGGACGACGTCCATCCGAGCCAGGAGGGCGCCCACCTCGGCGGGCGTGCGCCGGCCCGGCGAGGCCGAATCGATCACGGTGTCGATCCGGACCACCGACATCGGCCGCGACTCGATCAGGCGCTCGAATGCGGCCTCCACGGCGTCGTGGCGCGCGCCCGCGTAGTGGCGCTGGTGGTGGATCATGCACAGTCCGACCACCGGAGGGTGGCGCTCGGGCGCCAGCAGCGAGATGTCGGGGCGCACCTGTCGGCGGCTGTCGCGCTCGACCAGCACGTCGAACGGGTTCCACGGGTCCAGGTCGTCGAGCATGGTGACGTCGAGCCCGACCAGCGTCGAGTCCCTGAAGCGGTCTCGGAAGGCGGTCTGCTTGCGCCCCTGGCCGACCGGACCGCACACCCACACGACGTGCGAGTAATCCGACGGCTCGACCGCGCGCCAGTCGACCCCACCGTGGAATGGAGGCGCGAAGGCGACGTCGTGCGCGATCCCGGCCCGGTCGAGCCATTCGCCCGCCACCTCGCAGGCCAGCAGGTCGCCCGCCGTGGTGACCGGCCGGTCCGGATTGTCGATGCTGAACGACCCGGCCAGCAGGACGCGCGCCGGGGGCCGCCGCGGCCCGGAGCCGCGGCGCCCGGCGCCGCCGCGGGTCAGGCGGCGTGGCAGTCGAGCGCGCACGTGCGCGACGGTACCAACCGCCCTCAGCCCAGCCCCAGCAGCTCGGCGACCAACGCCAGCGCGATCCGCGCCCGCACCGGCAGGGAATCGGCCATCACGTACTCGTGGGGCGAATGCGCGCCGCCGCCGCGCGGTCCCAGGCCGTCCACGGTCACCGGTATGACCGCCGCCAGATGGCTGGCGTCACTGGCCCCGCCGCGCTCCACCCCGGCCAGCGGCACCCCCGCCCGGGCGCTTGCGCCGGCGAGCAGCTCCGCGGTGGCGGCACGGCTGTCCATGCCCGGCCACACTCGTACCGTCTCGGTCGCCAGCCCAGCGCCCCCGACCTGATCGGGGACGGCGGCCGCGACCGGCTCGAACGCCGCCACCCGGTCGGCGCGCAGGTCGCAGATCAGCTCGCCGCGGGCGGGCACCACGTTGAACGCCTCGCCGCTGCGCAGGATCGTCGGCACCGCGGTCAGGCGCTCCGGCCCGCCCGGGTCGTGGCGCGCGGCGATCCGCCGCGCGGCCTCGGCCAGCGCCAGCAGCGCGTTGCGGCCGCGGTCCGGCGCCGAGCCGGAGTGCGCGGCCGTGCCGGTCGCGGTGACGCGCAGCGTGCCGGCGGCCTTTCGGCGCACCACGATGCCCTCCCCTCCGTCCGGGCCCCGCTGGCCGGCCTCGAAGCACAGGCAGGCGTCCCAGCCCGCGAAGCGCTCGGCGTGCGCGAACCGGGCGGTGCGCCACTCCTCGTCCACCACCAGCAGCAGCGCGACCTCGGCGAAGACTGACGGCGCCGCGGCCAGGGCGCGCAACAGGCCGAGGGCCAGCACCACCCCGCCCTTCATGTCGACCGCCCCGGAGCCGGTCAGGCGCCCGTCGCGTGACCGGAGGGGTCGGTGGTCGCCGTGGGCCACCACCGTGTCGAGGTGCCCGAGCAGGAGCAGGCGCCGCTCACCGGAGCCCTGCAGCCGGGCCAGCAGGTCGGGCGCGTGGCGGGGCGACGAGCACGCCGGGCGGGCCGCGATCGCATCGGCCGGCAGCAGCGCCGAGGCCACCGCCACCGCCTCCTCGGCCCCGTGGCGGTCGCCCGAGGGAGAGGACACCGCCACCAGCGCCTCCAGCTCGCGGGGGGCGCGGGCGGCGATCTCGGCCGCGTGCGCCTCGATCCACGAGGGCACGCCGCGACGGCTAGCGCGTCGGCGGGCGGCGCCCGCCGACCGCGCCGCGAGGCCCCAGCACCGCCGGCGGGCGCTCGGCCGGCGGTTCCGGCGCGGCACCGCGCTCGGCGCTGATCGCGACCGGCTTGGCCTCGCCGCCCTCCTCCCGCTGGCCCAGCTCCCGCAGCCGCTCCTCCAGGAGGGCCAACCGCTGGGCCAGCACCTTCGACTGGTCCGAGAGCCGCGAGACGGCCACCGAGAAGTGCATGAGGAGCAGCAGCACGAAGCCGAGCGCGAACAGGAACAGCGCCGACGGCGGGTACTTGATCCCCACCGTGCGCGAGACCACTCCCAGCAGCCCGCCCGACACCGACAGGACGAGCAGGACCACGCTGGAGAGCAGCCAGAGGATCGCGTAGCGCTCGAACAGCCGGCGCCGGCGCACGAGCTCCAGCACCACCAGCAGCAGGACGAGGCTGGCCAGGATCGCGACGACCTGTAGGTGGGAGCGCATCAGATGGAGTGGGTGGCGGTCACCGGCGCCTCGTCGCCCGGCTCGATGCCCGGGCGCCGCCGGGCCAGGCCGACGAAGATCGCCAGCAGGACCTTGACCATGTAGTAGACCGACTTGCCCGAGTTGATCGAGGAGGCGCCCCCCTCGCGCGGGAACATCCGCACCGGCACCTCGCGCATCCGCAGCCGGTGGTGATGCAGGAGCAGCACCGCCTCCACCTCGGGATAGTCGTGCGGGTAGTCGCGGGCGAACAGGGCGATCGCCCGGCGGTTGTAGAGCCGAAACCCGGACGTCGGGTCGCTCACCCTCTGGCCGACGATCTTCGAAGTCAGGAAGGCGAACAGGTGGATTCCGGTGCGCCGGCTGATCGGCGCCGGATAGCGGTGATCCTTGGTGAGGAAGCGCGAGCCGCAGACCACGTCGAGCTTGGGATGCGACTCCATCTCCTCGACCAGCTTGTGGATGTAGCGGGGGTCGTGCTGGCCGTCGGCGTCCACCTGGACCATGTAGTCGTAGCCGTTCTCCAGCGCGAAGACGAAGCCGAGCTGGACCGCTCCGCCGATCCCCAGGTTGAACGGCGAGTGCAGCACCTTGGCCCCTGCCTGCTCGGCCAGGTGGGCGGTGTCGTCGGTGGAGCCGTCGTCGATCACCACGGGGTCCCAGTCGGGCGCATGGCGGCGCAGGGACTGGATCACGCCCGCCACGGTGACCGCCTCGTTGTACGCGGGCAGGATCGCCAGCAGCCTCGGCTGGCCGTCGCGGGCGGCCGGCGCGCCGTCAGGCGCGGCCCTGGGGCCGGGATGTGTCTCTAGCACGCGCATATATCTCGACGTGGCGCCGCGCGCACGCCTCCCAGTTGTAGCGCGAGGAGAGCCGCCGTCCCGCCGCCACGAGCCTGCTGCGCAACTCCGATTGATACACGATCCGGTCGATCGAACCCGCGAGGGCCTCCGGCGAGTCGGGGTCGAACTGCAGCGCCGCCTCGCCGGACACCTCGCCGAGCGCGCCGCGTCCCGACGAGGCGACCGGGCATCCGCAGGCCATCGCCTCCAGGGCCGGAAACCCGAAGCCCTCGTGCAAGGAGGGGATGACGGTGGCCAGCGCCCGCCGATACAGCGCGGCCATGGTCCGGGGCTCGACCTGCCCGACGTGGCGGACGCGCCCCTCGATGCCCAGCCGGCGCGCCAGGCCGGCAAGTCCGCCCAGGCGGCCGTAGTCCTGGCCCGCGAGGACCAGCCCCAGCTCGTGATCCTCGAGGCGGGCCAGCCCCTCGAGCAGGCGGTGGTGGTTCTTGTGCGGCCACAGGTTGGCCGGATAGAGGACGAACCGGGCCGGCAGCCCGAGGGCCGCCAGCCGGCGCTCGTCGTCGGCCGCCGGCTCGGGGTTGAAGACGGCATGGTCGATGCCGGGTGCGACGACCTCGATGCGCTCGGGCGCCACCCCCATCCCGGTGACGATCCGCTCGCGCGCGAACCGGCTGGTGGCGATGACCACGGCGGCGGACCGGGCGGCGCCGTCGTACGCCCACCGCCGATAGCGGCGCAGGGGCAGCGTGCGCAGGCCGGCGAGGTCGAGATGGGAGACGTCGTGGATGGTCACCACGGTGGGCACGGCGACCGCCGGGATCGGCACGGTGACCGGGTGGTGCAGTACCTCCAGGTCCGCGGGGACGTCCCGGGCGGCGCGGACCGGGGCCGCCCACGCGGCGGCCATGGCCAGCCCCCGGGTCACCAGGCCGTCCCCGGCCCGGTAGGAGCCGACCCGGCGCAGCTCGACCGGGCCGGCGGCGTAGCCGCGATAGGCCTCGGCCACGTGGCGGTTGGCCAGCACGGTCAGCCGCTCTGGCCCTCGCCCGCGCGCGAACTCGCCCAGCAGCCCGCGGGCGTAGGACTCCGAGCCGCCGACGCGCCCGGGAAACAGGGTGAGCAGACTGAAGCCGACGTGCAACGGCAGGCAGGCTAAAGCCCTCAGCGCGCTCGGCGGGCGCGCCACCGCGACTAACCTCCCCCGCCGTGCCGGAGCTGCCCGCCATCACGGTCGTCACCCCCTGCCTGAACGCCGCCGCGACCCTCCCCGAGGCGCTGGAGAGCGTGCGTGCGCAGGGCTACCCGCGCCTCGAGCACGTGGTGGTCGACGGGGGGTCGACCGATGGGACGCTGGACATCCTGCGGGCGGCCGACGGTGTGCGCTGGGTCTCGGAGCCCGACCGCGGCCTTTCCCACGCCATGAACAAGGGGATCGCCATGGCCCAGGGCGAGGTGATCGGATGGCTCAACGCCGACGACCGGTACCTGCCCGGTGCGCTGGACGCGGTCGGCCGTGCCATGGCGCAGCGCCCGGACGCACTGTGGCTCACCGGCCGCTGCCGGATCATCGACGGGGACGGCCGGGAGATCCGCCGCTGGGTCACCGCGTACAAGAACGCCTTCCTGCGCCGCTACTCGCTGCCGCTCTACCTGACCCAGAACTTCATCTCGGCGCCCGCCACCTTCCTGCGCCGGGAGGCCTTCCAGGCCGCGGGGCTGTTCGACGAGGGCTACCGGATCTCCATGGACTACGACCTCTACCTGCGGCTGGCCCGGCGGTCGGACCCGGTGATCCTCGACCGGGAGCTGTCCGACTTCCGGATGGCGGAGGGCAGCCTGAGCATGTCGGGCTTCGAGACCCAGTTCCGCGAGCACGCCGAGCAGGCCCGCCGCCACGGGCACGACCACCCGATCCCCGTGGCGGTCAACCGACTGACCAGCCGCGCCATCGTCGTGATCTACCGGGCGATGCGGCGGGCGCGGCGGGGCCCCGACGGCTAGAGCGCCAGCGCCTCCATCAGCTCGCGCTCGACCAGCGCGGCGGCGAGCAGCCCGCGCTCGCGGGCCTCGG
>DATFPO010000182.1:0-4115 GCA_035264745.1 Solirubrobacteraceae bacterium
GCAGGGCACGCGCGGATGCCGTGTCGGTACCGCGACACGCCGGGTGCCGTCGGCGGTTTCGACCGCGGCCCCGGGGTATGCTGGGTTCAGGCGGGCCGCCGGCGGGGGCCGTCGGCGGGGGCCGTCGCCGTACCCGCTAGAATTCCTACCTTCGGACACGGGTATCTCATCGATGGCAACCACCGACAGGACACGCATCACCAAGCCGAGCCCCGTCGTCGAGGACGACCAGGGCCAGCTGCGCGCGCGGACCGGCATCTCGCGCGAGGTGGTGGAGGAGATGTCCCGGGTCAAGGGCGAGCCCGACTGGATGCGGGAGCGTCGCCTCAAGTCGTACGAGATCTTCGCCCGCAAGCCGATCCCAACCTGGGGCGTGGACCTGTCGGGCCTGAACTTCGACGACCTGGTCTTGTACTCGCCCCCCACGGCCGGGCGCTACAACAGCTGGGACGAGGTCCCCGAGCAGATGAAGCGCACGTACGAGGATCTCGGCATCCCCCAGGCCGAGCGCGAGCACCTCGCCGGCGTGGTCGGAGTCTGGGACAACGAGCCCGTCTACGAGGGGCTCAAGAAGGAGTACGAGGACCTGGGAATCCTGTTCTGCTCGACCGACACCGCGGTGCGCGAGTACCCAGAGCTCGTCGAGCAGTACTTCATGACCAAGTGCGTCCCCCCGCAGGACAACAAGTTCTCCGCGCTGCACGGCGCGATCTGGTCCGGCGGCTCGTTCCTCTACGTCCCCGCGGGGGTGAAGGTGGATCTCCCGCTACAGGCCTACTTCCGGATGGAGGGCCAGGGCGAGGGCACCTTCGAGCACACGCTGATCATCGCCGAGGAAGGCTCGGACGTGAACTACATCGAGGGCTGCACCGCGCAGACCTACAGCGTCAACTCGATGCACTCGGCGGTGGTGGAGATCTTCGTCAAGCCCGGCGCCAAGGCGCGCTACACCACCGTCCAGAACTGGTCCAAGGACGTCTACAACCTCAACACCAAGCGCGCGGTGGTCGACGCCGACGGGACGGTCGAGTGGGTCGGCGGGTCGATGGGCGCCAAGTACGTGATGCTCTATCCCGGGTCGTTCCTGCTGGGCGAGGGCGCGCGGGCCGACCACCTCAACGTCGGGGTCGCGGGCGAGGGCGTGTGGAAGGACACCGGCGCCAAGGTCGTCCACCTCGCGCCCAACACCACGTCCAACATCCTGGCCAAGTCGATCTCCAAGGACGGCGGGATCATGGGCTACCGCGGTCTGGTCCGCATGGGCCACAACTCCCGCGGCTCCAAGGCCCGTGTTCAGTGCGACGGGCTGATGATGGACGACCGCTCCCGCTCGGACACGTGGCCGGACATCCAGATCCAGAATCCCCACGTCACCGTCGCCCACGAGGCGGTGGTCGGGAAGATCTCCGACGAGCAGCTGTTCTACATGCAGTCGCGCGGCTTCTCGGAGGACGAGGCCGCGGCGATGATCGTCAACGGCTTCATCGAGCCGGTGACCAAGGAGCTGCCGATGGAGTATGCGGTGGAGCTGAATCGCCTGATTCAGCTCGAGATGGCCGACTCCATCGGCTGAGCCGGCTGCAAATCTGAGCCTGCCGGTGTCCTCGCCGATCCGGCTCGCTCACGTACCTCCACGTACGCTCACTTCGCCGGACCGGCTGCGTCCTGGGCAGGCTTGATTTTCGCCGGCTCGAGGTCGGGGTGGCGGCCCTTGAGGTGGCGCCGTAGGCTGACGTCGGTGGCCGAGACGTACGACAACGTGGTGATCGGGGCCGGTTCGGCGGGGTGCGCGGTGGCGGCGCGGCTGAGCGAGGACGAGGGCCGGCGCGTGCTGCTGGTCGAGGCGGGCGGGTCGGCGCGACGGCTCGATGTCCGGATGCCCGCGGCGTTCCCCAAGCAGTTCCACTCCAAGGTGGACTGGGACTACTGGACCGAGCCGGAGCCCGCGCTCGCCGAGCGCCGCATCCACGAGCCGCGGGGCCGCATGCTCGGCGGCTCGAGCGCCATGAACGCGATGATCTACATGCGCGGCAACCGCCTGGACTACGACGGCTGGGCCGAGCAGGGCGCCGATGGATGGTCCTACCGGGACGTCCTGCCGCTGTTCCGGCGCTCGGAGAACAACGAGCAGCTGGCGGACGAGTTCCACGGACGGGGAGGACCAGTCAACGTCACCACGATCCCGACCCTGGATCCGGTGACTCGGAGGATGCTGGAGGCGGCCGAGTCGGTCGGCCTGCTGCCCAACCCGGACTTCAACGGGCAGCGCCAGGACGGTGTGGGGCGCTACCAGGTGACCCAGCGGCGCGGTCGGCGCTGGACCGCCGCCGACGCGTACCTGCGCGGCGCCTGCAGGCGGGGCGGCCTGGACGTCCGCACCCGCACCCAGGCCACCCGCCTGGTGGTGGAGCGCGGGCGCGTCGTCGGCGTCGAGCTGCGCCGCGGGCGCGGCGCCCAGCGCGTCGCGGTGTCCGGCGAGACCGTCCTCTGCGCCGGGTCGTTCAACACGCCGGCCCTGCTCCAGCATTCGGGTCTCGGCCCGGCCGAGCATCTGAGGTCGGTCGGCATACGGCCGGTCCTCGATCTCCCGTCGGTGGGCGACGGCCTGATGGAGCACGCGATCGCGTACTGCACCTGGGAGCTCGCCGGGGGGCAGGTCGGCCTGGCCGACGCCGAGGAGCCGCGACACCTGCTGCGGTGGCTCGCGCTCGGCAGCGGAAAGCTGGCCAGCAACGTGGGCGAGGCGGGCGGCTTCTTCCGCAGCGACCCGTCGCTTCCGGCGCCGGACATCCAGCTCTACTTCGCGCCCGCCTACTTCGTCGAGCACGGGCTCCAGACCTGGGACGCCCCGGCGATGACCATCGCGCTCTCCTGCGTGGCGCCGCAGAGCCGAGGGTCGGTCATGGTGCGCTCGGCCGACCCGCTGCGCAAGCCCGCCGTGCGGCTGAACCTGCTCGCGGCGCAGGCCGAGCTCGACGCCGTGCTGGCGGGCGTGGAGCTGGCCCGCGAGATCGCCGCCGCCGGCCCGCTCGCGCCGATCGTGGGGACGGAGATCTCGCCCGGCGCGCAGGTGCGCTCCCGCGACGAGCTGGTCAGGTGGCTGCGCGCCGGCGTGCAGCACACCTACCACCCCGCCTGCACCGCTCGGATCGGCCCGGCCGGCGAGGCCGCCGTGGATCCGGACCTGCGCCTGCACGGCATCGAGGCGCTGCGGGTGGCGGACTGCTCGGTGATGCCCACGATCGTCCGCGGCAACACCCACGCCCCCGCGGTGATGATCGGAGAGCGCTGCGCCGAGCTGATGCGCGGTCGGGCCGCGCCGGCCCTCGCCCGCCCGCAACCGTCGCCGGTCCGGGTCGGCGCCTGACCTCAGCCCTCGCCCTCGGTGCCGGCGATCAGGTCCTGCTTGGCGGCCGAGGTGTCGGGCTCCGTCCACTCCACCCCGGCGGGCAGCTCCATGTGCAGCCGCGATGAGTGGTCGATCCGGATGCGCCCCTCCAGGACCCGGCAGTCCAGCACGTGACCGCCCCGGGATCGGTCCTCGGAGATCACGTGCAGGTGGTAGCCGGGGACGTTGAGGCCCTGGGCGTAATCGGGGAACCGGAACCCCACCAGCGTCCCCGCCAGACCGTCGAGATCGAACTCCACCTGGCGGGCGGCCACCTGCGAGAACGGAGGGTAGGGCCGGCGCTGGCGCGGGACCGAGCGGGCGTGCACCCGCTCGAAGCGCCCGTCGAAGCGGACCGCGTAGCAGAGCGCCCGATCGGCGACGAGCGACTCGATCCGCTCGAGGAGCCCGGCGTGGTCGAGCGGCCCCTCGACGTCGGTCTCAACGTCGGGCGCGAACGGCGTGACCACCGCGAATGGAGTGCGCTCGTCGGGCGCTATCGGCCTGACCGAGCCGTCGGTGCCGGCCCGGTAGAAGCTCCCGTCGACGGCGATCATCTCGCCATCGAGACCGTCGAGGGTCCCAAGCCCGAGGTCGCCGCGCGCCGCCAGGTCGGCGAACGTGACGTCGCCGTCGTAGGCGCCGCCGAGCAGCGCGTCGAGGGTGGAGGTCTGGAAGATCGAGTGCGGCTCGCGAGTTTCGGCTCCCAGGTCTTCGCGACGCAGCC
>DATFPO010000183.1:0-5674 GCA_035264745.1 Solirubrobacteraceae bacterium
GCGGTCGATCTTCCACCGCAAGAACTACTTCTATCCCGACCTGCCCAAGGGCTACCAGATCAGCCAGTACGACGAGCCCCTGTGCCGCGGCGGCGGGCTCGGCGACGTGCGCATCCACCGCGTCCACCTCGAGGACGACGCCGCCAAGCTGGTGCACGCCGGGTCCAGCGGGCGCATCCACGGCAGCGCGCAGAGCGTCGTCGACTTCAACCGCGGCGGGACGCCGCTGGCCGAGATCGTCACGGAGCCGGACCTGCGCGACGCCACCGCGGCCGCCGAGTGGCTGCGACTGCTCAGAGCGACCCTGCGCCGGCTGGGCTTCGGCGAGCCGCCCAACACCCGCACCTGCCCGGTCTGCCTCGGCCTGCCGGGGGCGCTTCCGGCGCCCAACCGCCGCGCCGTCCACTACGCGCTGATGATCGGGCTGGCCCTGGGATGCGACCTGGCGCCGCGCTCGCTGTTCCACCGCAAGAACTACTTCTATCCCGACCTGCCCAAGGGCTACCAGATCTCCCAGTACGACGAGCCCCTGTGCCGGGGAGGGCGGGTGGGGGACGTGCGCATCCACCGGGTCCACCTGGAGGAGGATGCGGCCAAGCTGGTGCACGTGGGGGCTTCGGGGCGCATCCACGGCTCCGACCAGAGCGTGGTCGACTTCAATCGGGGCGGCACCCCGCTGGTCGAGATCGTCACCGAGCCGGACCTGCACTCGCCGGAACAGGCCCGGGAATGGCTGACGCTGCTGCGCACCACGCTGCTCCAGCTGGGCGTGTCGGACGTGCGGATGGAGGAGGGCTCGCTGCGCTGCGACGCCAACGTCTCCCTGCGTCCGACGGGAACGACGGAATTGGGCACCAAAACGGAGCTCAAGAACATGAACTCGTTCGGCTTCCTGGAGCGCGGGCTGCGGGCCGAGATCGAGCGCCAGCGGGAGCTGCTGGAGTCCGGCCGGGCGGTGATCCAGGAGACACTGCACTTCGACCCGGCCAGCGGAACGCTCACCCCGCTGCGCTCCAAGGAGGAGGCTCACGACTACCGCTACTTCCCCGAGCCCGACCTGGTTCCGGTCACGGTCACCGAGGCGATGATCGAGGAGGCTCGGGCGGAGCTGCCCGAGCTCCCGGCCGAGCGGATCGAGCGCTACCAGGAGCTGGGCCTGACCGCCGACTCGGCCCGTCAGCTGGCCTTCCGGGTCGAGCTCGGCGACTACTTCGAGCGGGCGCTGGCCGCCGACGGCCAGGGCGTGGAGCCCCAGGCGCTGGCCAACTGGGTGGGCGGCGAGCTGGTCGCCCGCATCGGGGAGACCGACCCGGCCGAGTCCAAGGTCGCCCCCGAGGCGCTGGCCAGCCTGGTCGGGATGGTCTCGAGCCGGGCGGTGACGCCGGGCGCGGCCAAGCAGGTGCTCGACCGCCTGGCCAGCGACGGCGGCGACCCGGCCCGGATCGTCGAGACCGAGGAGCTCGGCGCGATCGCCCCCGGCGGCGAGCTGGATGCGGCAGTGGACGCCGCCATTGCGGCCAACCCCGAGGCGGTCGAAAGCCTGCGGGCCGGCCGCGGCAAGGCGATCGGGGCGATCATCGGCCACGTCATGCGCGAGACCAAGGGCCGTGCGGACGGGGGCGAGGTCACCCGGCTGGTCAGGGCCAAGCTGGACCTCTGAGCCGCCGGCGGGACCGCGGCGAGATCAGCGGCCCGCCTGGCGGACGATCCGCTGGAGGGCGTCGAGCTGGCGGTCCAGGGACGCGCCCTGCGGCGCCGGACGGGGAGCGGGCATACCGCCCGGCCGGCGACCTCCGCCGGAGGACAGCAGGGCCGCGACGACCAGCGCAACGGCGAGCAGCGCGACCACCACCAGCACCGCCCGGCCGGCGCGGCGCCGGCTCGGGGCGGCCGCCGCCGGCGGCGGCGTCGGCGGCTGGGTCCGGCGTCCCACCGGCGCGGTCGCCGCAGTCGGCGCAGTCGGCGCGGTGGGGTCCAGCCGGCGCGTGGCCTCGGTCGGCGCCGCCGTGTCCGCCGCCGCCGAGTCGCCCACCCGCCGCGTGGGCGCGGTGGGGGACAGCATCTCGATCGCCGCCCGGGCCGAGGCCGGCCGCCGCTCGGGGTCCTGCTCGGTGAGTAGCTCGATCAGCTCGCCGAGCCGGGCGCCGTCGGGACCGCAGTCGCGCAGGAGTATCCCGCAGGAGTAGAGGTCGCTGCGGGGGGTGGCCGGCTCGCCCGCCGCGATCTCCGGGGCCAGGTACTTGAGGGTTCCGACCACCTGGCCGGTGATGGTGAGGTGGGTGGCGTCGTCGGGGTGGGCGATTCCGAAGTCGGTCAGCCGGGGGCGCTGGTCTTCGTCGACGAGCACGTTGGCGGGCTTGATGTCGCGGTGGACGATTCCCGCGGCATGGACGTGCCCCAGGGCCCCCAGCAGGTCGCGGGCGAGGACGTCCACCGGAATGGGCATCGCCGCCTCCGCGTGCATGCGCTGCGCCAGGGACCCGCCGGCCACGTACTCCATGACCAGGAACGGCCGCTCGCCCTCGGCGCTGAAGTCGAAGATGTCGACCAGGTTGGGGTGCGACAGCCGCGCGGCGATGCGGGCCTCGCGCTTGAAGCGGCGCACATAGTCAGGGTCGCCGGCCAGCGTGTCGGCCATGACCTTGACCGCCACCGGGCGCTGGAGGCGCTCGTCCTGGGCCAGCCACACGCTGGCCATGCCGCCCGTGCCGAGGACCCGCTCGAGCCGATACCGGCGTCCGTGGAGCGTGCTGCCCGGCGCGATCTCAGTGCTTCTTTCCACCCTTGTCCCCGTGGTCGTGGGAGGAGCCGCCCTCGTCCTTGTTCTCCTGCTGCTTCTTCTGCTCCTTCGGCGGCTCGGCCTCCGGCTTGGGCTTCTTGGGCGGCTTGGGCTGGGCCGGCTCCGGCTGCACCTGTGGCTGCGGCGCCGGCGCGACCGGCTGGGCCGCCGGCGGCGCCAGCTCGACCTCGAGGCGGTCGCGAGCGCGCTGCGCGCCGAGCAGCAGCGCTGCGGCGGTGGGCCCGTCGAGCGTGCCGGCCCGCCGCAGCCGGCGCACCTCGCCGACGAAGTCGTCCAGCGCCTGCCGGGCGGCCGAGCGATCCCCGCGGCCCGCGGCGTCGCGGACCTCGGTCAGCTGCGAGCTCAGGCGCGAGCGGTCGATCGGCTGCAGCTGCTGCGAGCCGCCCCCGCCGCAAGCCGCCGGCGCTAGAGCGGCGGTCAGCAGGACCACGATGACGCGCTGGCGCCCGCGATCTGGCCAAGCCGCCACTGCCCGTCGCCGATACCCGCGCCGTCCGGCGCGCGTCCGATCCCGGCGCCCGGCCGGGGCGTACCATGCCAGCCAGCGCTTCCGTCCCCCGTCCGCCGAGGAGGTCTTCATGTCACGACTCATCCGGATGGACCGCACAGGTCATACCACGCTCGCCGAGTGGTCGACCGCCGACCGGGACTCGGTCCAGGCCGCGGTCGCCGCGTTCCGCGAGGAGCTGGACCGGGGGTCCATCGCCGTGGTGACCGAAGGGGAGGGCCAGGCCACACAGGTCCGCGAGCTGCCGGTGGACGCCGACCTGGTGATCATGCGCCGGCCGATCGCCGGGGGGTAGGCGGTCTCCGACCACCGAGTCGCGCCACTGCCCGAGCTGGCGTCGGTCCACTGGCGGCGCCCGGTCGACGAGCGATCTCTCGAGCGCCGCGGCCGGCTCTGGACGGTGATCACCGTCGCGCACGTCGTGCCGTTCGTCGCCGTGGCGGCGCTCCTGGTCGCGCTTCAGCCGCTCGCCTTCCCGGCCGCGCTCGTGGCGCTGGCGGAGGCCTGGATCATCCCCGAGCTGTACGCGCAGCGGGGCGCGAACGTCGTCCGGGCCGGTCGGCGCACCGCGGCGGCCGCCGAGGGCCGGGCGCTCGGCCTGCTGGCCGACCTGGTCGGGCATGACGCCCGCGAGCTGCTTTCCCGGACCGGCCTGGCGATGGAGCGGGGGCGGCTGGGCGTGTGGCTGGTGTCCGAGGCCGGAGCGCTGCTGGTGCGCCCCGGCGGGCGCCGGGTGTTCTGCGTCTGCGTGCGTGCCGCCGAGCCGGAGCTGCCCTCGGCCGATCGGATCGCCCATCTGCTGCTGGCACTGCGAAGCGACGAGGTGGGCTTCGCCACCGTGGCCAACCTCGCCTTCTCCGGCGGCCGCTGGCGCGTGCGCCGCCGGCTTGCGCGGCCCATGCGCCCGGCGCTCGACGCCGCCGGCGCGGCCGCCCGCTGAGCGCCGCGGATGCGACACCGGGTCCAAGTCGACGACCAAGGATCCGGGACAACCGCCGCAGTACCCTGGGGACGTGCAGGAAGCTCGTCCCTCGCTTGCCATGCGCGTCCTGGCCGGAGTGGTTCTGGTCGTGGCGGCCTGGGTGGTCCTCAAACTGGTGGTGCACCTGGCGGTCGCGGTCGCTGGATTCGTCGCCCTGGTGGTCGCCGTCGCGGCGATCATCTGGGCGATCCGGGTGCTGTGACACCGGCGGGCGGTTCGGCATGGCGTACGTGGTGATCGTCCTGGCCCTGGGCCTGGCGGGGGGCGTCGTCGGCAAGCTCAAGGGCAGCTCGTTCTTCCTCTGGTTCCTCATCTCGGCCCTGCTGCCGGTCTTCGGGCTGGTGGCGGCGCTCGTCTACCGCTTCGACTCTCACGAGCTCCGCCGCCAATGCCCGGGCTGCGGCCGGGTGGTCAAGCTCCACGACGCGCTCTGCACCGGGTGCGGAGCCGAGCTCGACTTCCCCGATGTGGCGATCGCCCCCGAGGCGGGGCGGCCTCCGGCCCACGCGGGCTGAGCCCGCGAAACGCCGCCAGAGCGGCGAAAAACCGTTGGTACACTGGCCTGGAGGCCGCGCGGCGCGCCCGCGCGGCTTTGCCCTCGCTACGGTCGGAAAGGACGCAAGCGCATGCGAGCTGCCGATGCCCTGATGGAGTGCCTCAAGGCCGAGGGCGTCGACGTGGTCTTCGGCCTGCCCGGCGGGGCCAACCTCCCGACCTACGACGCCCTCTACGACGCCGGGATCCGCCACATCCTGGTCCGCCACGAGGCGGGCGGGGGCCACGCCGCCGAGGGCTACGCCAAGGCCACCGGCCGCGTGGGCGTGGCCTTCGGGACCTCGGGGCCGGGCGCCACCAACCTGGTCACCCCGATCTGCGACGCGATGCTGGACTCGGTCCCCACCGTGTTCATCACCGGCCAGGTGCGCACCGAGCTGATCGGCACCGACGGCTTCCAGGAGTGCGATACCGGCGGCATCACGATGCCGATCGTCAAGCACTCGTTCATGATCCAGCACCCGCTGGAGATCCCGCGCGCCATCCACGAGGCGTTCCACGTGGCCCGCACCGGCCGCCCCGGCCCGGTCGTGGTGGACATTCCCCAGGACCTGTCCCGCGCCGACATCGAGTACGAGCCGGTGGGCGACGTCTCGCTGCTGGGCTACCAGCCCACCACCGAGGGCAACCAGAAGCAGATCCGCCTGGCCGCGAAGGCGCTCGCCAACGCGCGCCGGCCCGTGATCTACTCGGGCGGCGGCGTGATCAACGCCAACGCGTCCGAGGACCTGCGCGAGCTGGCGCTGTCGGACCGCCTGCCGGTGACGCTGACGCTGATGGGGCTGGGCGCGTTCCCGGGCACCCATGACCAGTTCCTCGGGATGCTCGG
>DATFPO010000184.1:0-9428 GCA_035264745.1 Solirubrobacteraceae bacterium
CGCCACCCGGCGGACCGGCGCGCCGGCGGGCCCACTTGGCGGGGCCGGGCGGGCGCGGTACCGTGGCACGGTGATGGTGCACGTGCCGTTGTGGCTGCGGTTCTCGTTCGTCGCCGTGCTCGTGGCAACCATGGCCCTGGCCTTCTGGGGGAGGCCGCCGAGGCGCCGTCCCCGGGTCACCACGTGGCGCCGTCTGGCCGGCGCCGGCGCGATCTGCTACGGGGCCGGGTGCGGCGCGCTGCTGCTGGACGAGGCGGCGATCAGCGCGGCGCTGGTCGGCGTCGGGGTCGAGACGCTGTCGGTGGTGGCTTGGCTCGGCCGCGGGCTGGGCGGAGAGGACGACGACGACGGCGGCGGCGGCGGCGACGGCCGCGGGCCCGACGCCGGCGACCCCGGAGACGGCGACGGGCCGGACGACCGGTGGCGTCCCGACGACGAGCGCGCGTTCTGGGACCACGTCTCGCGCCGTCCGGGTCGCCGTGAGCCGGTGGCGGGCTAGGCGCCCGGACGCACTAGATTGCCGGCGATGGCCGAGGCGTCGATCGGCGAGATCCTGGTGCAGGCGGACGACCTCCGGCACCGCGTCCGCGAGCTCGGCGCCCGGATCAGCCGTGACTACGCCGGACGCAACCCGCTCCTGATCGGGGTCCTCAAGGGGGCGGTGTTCTTCCTCTCCGACCTCCTGCGCGAGATCGATATCCCGTGCGAGGTGGACTTCATGGCGGTGGCCTCCTACGGATCGGCCACCGACTCCTCGGGCGTGGTGCGGATCCTCAAGGATCTCGACGCGGTCATCGAGGACCGGGACGTGCTGATCGTGGAGGACATCGTGGACTCGGGGTTGACCCTGCAGTACCTGCTGCGAAACCTCGGCGCCCGCAACCCCGGCTCGCTGGAGGTGTGCGCGCTGCTGACCAAGCCCGAGCGCCGCAAGGTGGAGCTGCCCATCCGCTACGTGGGGTTCGAGATCCCCGACCGGTTCGCGATCGGCTACGGGCTCGACCACCGGGAGCGCTACCGCAACCTCCCCTACGTGGCGGCGCTGGCCGGCTCCTGACCGCCGCCGTGGCCGGCGGGTGCGATCCGCTGGGTCCGCGCGCGGGTTGAGGGGGCATGGCAATCCGCCCCGCGCCCCCGCCGCTGACGCCGGCTGGACGCGACCGGCACCCTCCCGGAAGGCCGGATACCCCATGGTAGGCTTCGTCGCCCGCAGCGCCGCTGCCATGCCCGGCGCCGGACGCGCCGGGACCACGCCATGAGCAGGTTCTTCAAGAGCGCCGCCTTCCCGATCCTGATCGTGATCGTGCTGGCGTTCTTCGCACAGAAGCTGATCAGCCCGGGCGCCGATCGGCCCAAGACCACCTACTCGCAGTTCATCACCCAGGTGGACAGCGGACAGGTCAAGAGTGCGCTGCTCAAGACCAAGGACAACACGGTCGAGGTCACGCGTACCAACAACCAGAAGTACGAGGTCGGCTACGAGCCGGATGCCGGCAACGAGCTGGTCAACCGGCTGCAGTCCAAGAACGTCCCCTTCGACGTCGAGGGCCGCAAGTCCAGCGGTTGGCTGTCCCTGCTCACGTACGTCCTGCCCTTCCTGCTCTTCCTGGGCTTCTGGATCTTCCTCATGAACCAGGTGCAGGGCGGCGGCTCCAAGGTCATGTCGTTCGGCAAGTCGCGCGCCAAGCGGCTGTCGGTCGACTCGCCGAAGATCACCTTCCGCGACGTCGCCGGCGTGGACGAGGCGGTCGAGGAGCTGCACGAGATCAAGGAGTTCCTCGAGAACCCGAAGAAGTTCCAGGCGCTGGGGGCGCGGATCCCCAAGGGGGTCCTGCTGTACGGGCCGCCGGGCACCGGCAAGACGCTCCTGGCCCGCGCGGTGGCCGGAGAGGCCGGCGTGCCGTTCTTCTCGATCTCGGGCTCGGACTTCGTCGAGATGTTCGTCGGGGTGGGCGCGTCGCGCGTGCGCGACCTGTTCGAGCAGGCCAAGCAGAACAGCCCGTGCATCATCTTCATGGACGAGATCGATGCCGTCGGCCGCCATCGCGGCGCCGGCCTGGGCGGAGGCCACGACGAGCGCGAGCAGACCCTCAACCAGCTCCTGGTGGAGATGGACGGGTTCGAGATGAAGGACAACATCATCCTCATCGCCGCCACCAACCGCCCGGACATCCTGGATCCGGCGCTGCTGCGCCCGGGGCGGTTCGACCGCCAGATCGTGGTGGACCGTCCCGACCGCAAGGGGCGGTCCAAGATCCTCGAGGTCCACACCCGCGGCAAGCCGCTGGCCCGGGAGATCGACGTCGACGCCCTGGCCGGGCAGACGCCCGGATTCACCGGCGCCGACCTGTCGAACCTGGTCAACGAGGCGGCGCTGCTGGCCGCCCGCAACGGCAAGCGCGAGATCACCCAGACCGAGCTCGAAGAGGGGATCATGCGGGTGATCGCCGGGCCCGAGAAGAAGACCCGGGTCATGAGCGAGCACGAGCGGCTCGTCACCGCCTACCACGAGATGGGCCACGCCATGGTGGGCCACTTCCTCGAGCACGCCGATCCGGTCCACAAGATCTCGGTGATCTCCCGCGGACAGGCGCTCGGCTACACGATCTCGCTCCCGACCGAGGACAAGTTCCTCACCACACGGGCCGAGCTCAACGACAACATGGCGATGACGCTGGGCGGGCGGGCCGCCGAGGAGATCGTGTTCGGCGAGATCACCACCGGTGCCTCCAACGACCTGGAGAAGGTGACCGCCACAGCCAAGCAGATGGTCATGCGCTTCGGGATGTCGGAGAAGCTGGGCCCGCGCGTGTTCGGGCATGACCATGGCCAGCCGTTCCTGGGTCGCGAGTTCTCCGCCGAGCCGGACTACTCGGACGAGATCGCCCGCGAGATCGACGACGAGATCCGCCGCATCGTCGAGTCCGCCCACCAGCAGGCCAAGGACATCCTGACCGACCATCGCGAGAGCCTGGAGAAGATCAGCCAGGTCCTGGTCAGGCGGGAGACGATCGAGCGCGAGGACTTCGAGGGGCTGCTGGCCGGCAGGACCGAGGCCGAGGTCTTCGGCCCGGAGGAGACGCCCGGCCCCGAGCTGCCGGCCCCGCCGGCTCCGGCCGACCGGCCGGTGCCGAGGGCGCGCCCGCTCCCGCGTCCGGGACTGGCGGGCGGCACGGCGGAGCTGCGCGGGCTCGACCGCCCCGAGAAGCCCGAGCTCGCCTGACGCTCGGCTGCCGCGCTCGCAGCCGCCGCCGGCTCAGTCGTCGGGCTGGTCCGCGGCCCGCAGGCCACGCAGGAGTCGCGCCACGATCCGGCCCACCTCCTCGCGCGTCCGGCCCTCGTCGTCCGACTGGGCGACCAGCATCGCGGCCTCGTCCAGCGCGCCGAGCATCACGTGGGCGAGCGGCGCAACCGGTTGGCGCGCGATCAGGCCCTGCTCCATGGCCGCCTGGAGGGCACCCTGGACCAGTCCGAGCCCGTAACGGGCCCCGATCTCTCGCCACTGCTGCCAACCCAGGACGGCGGGGGCGTCGAGCAGGGTGATCCGCTGCACGGCCGGGTCCAGGCAGGCGTCCAGGAAAGTCTCGGCGCCGGCGGAGAGCGCCTGGTAGGGGTCCTCCGCCGAGGCGGCGACCGCCGCGACCCGCTGCGTGAGCTCCGCCTCCACCTGCTCGAAGACGGCCCTGAACAGGTCCTCCTTGCTGGCGAAGTGGTGGTAGAGGGCTCCGCGAGTCACCCGGGCGGAGCGGACGATCTCCTCCGTGCCCACGCCGCCGTAACCGTCGCGGGCGAACAGCAACCGCGCCGCTGCGATCAGGGCGGCCCGGGTGGCCTCCGAGCGCTCCGCCTGGCGGCCTCGTCCCGCTGCTTCGACCTCGTCTCCCTTGACATCCATGCTGTCTGTATGTTACGACGTACCGACTGTATGTAAATCCGAGCCGGGCTGTCCCCAGCCCTGGGAGTATCCACATGGCGCAGGCGACGGAGACGCCGGACCGCGAGGTCCGGCTGGCGCAGGGAACGATCCGCTACCGGGACACCGGCTCCGGGCCGCCGATCGTGTTCGTGCACGGCCTTCTGGTCAACGGGCTGCTGTGGCGCAAGGTGGTGCCCGAGCTCTCCGGCGACTTCCGCTGCGTGGTCCCGGACTGGCCGCTGGGGTCCCACGACGAGCCCATGGCGCCCGAGGCCGACCTCTCGCCGCCAGGGGTGGCGCGCCTGATCTCCGAGTTCCTGACTGCCCTCGATCTGGAGGAGGTCACGCTGGTCGGCAACGACACCGGCGGGGCGCTGTGCCAGCTGGTGGCGACCCGGCACCCCGAGCGCCTGGCCCGTTTGGCGCTGACGCCGTGCGACGCCTACGACAACTTCCTGCCTCCGCTGTTCCGGCCGCTGCAGTGGGCGGCTCGCGCCCCCGGGGCCATCTACGCGCTCACGCAGCCGATGCGCGTCCGGGCGCTCCGCCGCCTGCCGATCGGATTCGGGCTGCTGAGCAAGCACCCGATCGAGGACGCGATCACCGACGCCTACCTCTCGCCGGTCCTCTCCCGGCGCGCGATACGGCGAGACGTCGAGCGGTTCCTGAGCGGGATCTCCACCCGGTACACCCTCGACGCCGCGCGGCGCTTTCCCGACTTCAGCCGGCCGGTTCTGTTGGCCTGGGCGCCAGAGGACCGTGTGTTCAAGCTCGAGTACGCCGAGCGGATGGCGGCGGCGTTCCCGCAGGCGCGGCTCGAGCTGATCGAGGATTCCTTCACCTTCGTGCCCGAGGACCAGCCACGGCGCACGGCGGAGCTGATCGCGGCCTTCGCGCGCGAGTCTGCGTCCGCCCGCGCCGCCTGATCGGGCGTCTCGACACCGGGAGGTCACCATGGCGGACTACACGGTCAAGCGAATCGACGAGATGGAGGCCGTCTTCGGCGGGGCGTTCAAGCGCGCGCGAGCCGAGCTGGGCGTCACCTCGTTCGGAATGCAGGTCCTCGACATGCCCCCCAACGTCGACGGGCAGTACCCCGAGCACGACCACGACGAGGAGGGCCAGGAGGAGGTCTACCTCGTGCTGCGCGGGGAGGCTGAGCTGGACGTGGAGGGCGAGCGGATCAGGCTCGACCCCGGCACCATGGCGCGAGTCGGTCCGGCGGCGACCCGAACGATCCGCACCGGCGCCGAGGGCGCCCGCATCCTGGCGCTGGGCGGCCGCCCCGGCCAGTCCTACGAGGCGCCGGACGTGAGCCAGCTGGGGGAGCCCGACCCGATGGCCGACCAGTAGACGGGACGCGCCGCGGCGGCCCTGGGAAGATGGGCCGGTGCGGCGCGACTTCCAGATCATGGGCGTGGTCAACGTCACGCCCGACTCCTTCTCGGACGGCGGGCGGTTCGTCGAGCCCGACGCCGCGGTGGCCCAGGCCCGGCGCCTGGCCTCCGAGGGCGCCGACCTCGTGGACATCGGCGGCGAGTCGACCCGGCCGCCGGGGGTGAGCGGCCCGGACGACCCGGGAGCCGTCCCGGTCTCGGTGGAGGACGAGCTGCGTCGGGTGCTGCCGGTGATCGAGCGGCTCGCGGCCGGCGACCTGGCCGCCCGGATCTCGATCGACACCCACAAGCGCCCCGTGGCGGAGGCCGCGGCCGACGCCGGGGCCTCGTTCGTCAACGACGTGACGGCCCTGCGCGGCGACCCCGGGATGGTCGGCCTGGTGGCCGACCGGGGGCTGGAGTGCTGCCTCATGCACATGCTGGGCGAGCCGCGCACCATGCAGGACGACCCCCGCTACGACGACGTGGTGGATGACGTCCGCGCCTTCCTGGAAGAGCGCCTCGCGTTCGCGGTCGGCCAGGGCGTCCCAGAGGGGCGCGTGATGCTCGACCCCGGGATCGGGTTCGGCAAGACGCGCGAGCACAACCTCGAGCTGCTGCGGCGCCTGGACGAGATCGCGGCCATCGGGCGCCCGGTGGTGGTGGGTACCTCGCGCAAGTCGTTCCTGGGGGCGGTGACCGGCCGCCCGGTGGAGGAGCGCCTGGCCGCCACCATCGCCACCAACGTGCTGGCGTGGGAGCGGGGGGCGTCGGTCTTCCGCGTCCACGACGTGGCGCCGGTACGCGATGCGCTGGCGATGGCGGCTGCTACGGTCCGCTCGCCATGGCCGCGGACGACCTCGACCGCGACGACGGGCTAGACGACCTGGACGAGGAGGGCCGGCCGGCCGAGACCTTTGTCAGCGTGGAGGTCTCCGGGCTCTCGCTCTACACCCATCACGGCGTGAGCGACGAGGAGCGGGCCGTCGGCCAGCGCCTGGTGTTCGACCTGCGACTGGACGTGGGGGAGTGCGACGCCACCCTGACTGACCGCCTCGACGACACCGTGGACTACGGCAGTGTGTGCCAGACCGTCGCGCTGGTTGCCCAGCAGCGGTCCTACCGGACGCTCGAGCGGCTGTGCGCCGCGGTCGCCGACCGGCTGCTGGCCGACTTCGACGCCCGCAGCGTGTGGGTCAAGGCCAGCAAGCCCGAACCGCCCATCCCGCTCGCGGTCGAGGAGGTCTCGGTCGAGCTCTTCCGCGAGCCCGACTGACGCCCCGGTGCCCGACGGCTACCTCGGGCTGGGCTCCAACCTCGGAGATCGCCGCTCCCACCTCGAGCGCGCGGTCGACGCCCTGCGCCGCCACGAGGTGACGGTCGAGGCGAGCTCCTCCGTTTACGAGACCGAGCCGGTCGGCGAGGTCATCGACCAACCCGACTTCCTCAACGCCTGCCTGCGCGTCCGCACCGCGCTGGGTCCGGAGCAGCTGCTGGACCTGTGCAAGCAGGTGGAGCGGGAGGTCGGCCGGACGCCCGGCGGCCTGCGCCACGGGCCGCGTCCCATCGACGTCGACCTCCTCCTGCTGGGAGACCGCGGGCATCGGAGCGGCCGGCTGCAGCTGCCCCATCCCGACCTGGCGGAGCGCCGGTTCGTGCTGGTGCCGCTGCTCGAGCTCGCCCCCGACCTCATCCTCCCCGACGGCCGGCCCGCCCGCGACGCGCTGGCCGCCCTCGGGCCGGGCCAGCGGGTTCGGTCCGCCGGGCCGCCACTGGTGTGAGGGGCCGCCCCGCTCCGGCGGCCGCGGCACGCCGCCGAGGGGGCGGCGGTGGGCGCGATACTGTCGCCCGATGCTGCTCGCGGTGGACGTCGGCAACACCCAGACCCACCTGGGAGCCTTCGCCGCCGGCGAGCTGGTCGAGCACTGGCGCTTCACCACCGTCCGGGACTCCACCGCCGACGAGCTGGGTGCGGCGCTGCGGAGCCTGCTGGCGCTGCGCGGGCTGGCCTTCGACGACCTGCACGGATCGATCGTGTCGTCCACGGTACCTCGGCTGGCGCACGAGTGGGCCGCGATGGCCAGCCGCTACCTGCGTCACGCCATGCCGATCGTCGGGCCCGGGCTTCGAACCGGGATGCCGATACGCATCGACAACCCCAGGGAGCTGGGTGCCGACCGACTGGTCAACGCCATCGCCGCCTACGACCGCTTCCGCGGGCCCTGCGTGGTGGTCGACTTCGGCACCGCCATCACCTTCGACGCCGTCTCCGGTGAAGGCGAGTACCTGGGCGGGATCATCGCGCCGGGGGCCGAGATCTCGCTCGAGGCGCTGATCGAGCGCGCCGAGAAGCTGCCCCAGATCGACCTGGCGGAGCCGCGGACCCTGATCGGGAAGTCGACCGTGGACGCCATCCGCTCGGGGATGGTGTACGGCTTCGCCGGCCTGGTGGACGGAATCGTCCACCGCCTGCACGCCGAGGTGGGGCCGGCCGACGTGATCGCCACCGGGGGGTTGGCGGGTGCCGTGTTCCCGTTCACCGAGACCATCGACGAGGCCGACGACCTGCTCACCCTCACCGGCCTGCGGCTGATCCACGAGCGCAACGGGTCCTAACATCGACGTGATGCGAGCGCTCACCGACGGCTGGACGCTGGGCGGCGTCGAGATTCCCAACCGCGTCGTGCTGGCACCGCTGGCCGGCATAGGCAACTGGTTCGTGCGGCTCCAGGCCCGGCGCCACGGCGCGGGCCTGGTCGTGTCCGAGATGGTCTCCAGCTTCGGGGTCCATTACCGCAACCGGCGCACCTGCGAGGAGATGCTGCGGCTCCATCCCGACGAGCACCCGGTCGCGGTTCAGCTGTTCGGCCACGATCCCGAGGTCATGCGCTCGGCGGCGGCTTACGTCGCGCAGGCGGGTGCAGACCTGATCGACCTCAACATGGGATGCCCGGTGACGAAGGTGTGCAAGACCGGCGCCGGAGCGGCCCTGCTCGGCGACCCCGCGCGCGCGGTCGAGCTCGCGGTGGCGGCTCGGGAGGGGAGCGGCCTGCCGGTCACGGTGAAGCTGCGCTCGGGGCGCCGGCCCACCGACCGCGACGGGATCGTCCTGGCCCGCCGGCTGGCGGCGGAGGCCGGCGTGGCCGGCATCACGCTCCATCCGCGGCATGCCTCGGTGCAGCACCGGGGCGCCCCCGACTACGACCTGGCCCGCGAGCTGGTGGTCGAGCTCGCCCCCGTGCCCGTGATCGTCTCGGGCGGCATGAGCGACGCCGAGGCGGTTCGCCGGGCCTTCCGGCACACGGGGGCCGCCGCGGTGATGCTGGCGCGGGGCGCCCTGGGAAACCCCTGGCTGTTCGGGCAGCTCCTCGGACGCCGGGCCGGCCCACCCTCGCGGGAGGAGGTGCTCGACGAGCTCGACTGGGTGATCGACCGCGCGGTCGATCACCTCGGCCCCGAGCGGGCTGCCCGCTACCTGCGCAAGTTCTACCCCTGGTACGTGCAGCGCCTGGGGGGCGACGCCGGGCTGCAGGACGTCCTGGCGCGCAGCCCCACCGTGGACGCGGCGCGCTGCGCCCTGGCGCGGACGCCCCTCGCCCTCGCCGCCTGAGCGCGCCGGCGACTCGTAGGAGCCGGTTGACCCCAACGCTATACTCCTGCGCCCTCATACCAGCCGCGCCGGTCCGCCATCCCGCCTGCCCGGCGGGTTTTCGTTGGCCGCGACGGCCTCTTCAGCCAGCAGAGACGATGCCCAGGGACGTCATTCTCACTCCAGCCGGTCTCGAGAAGCTCAAGGGCGAGCTCGAGTACCTCGCCAACGACAAGCGCCGCGAGGTCGCCGCCCGGATCAAGGAGGCTCGGGAGTTCGGCGACATCATGGAGAACTCCGAGTACGACGACGCCAAGAACGAGCAGGCCATGCTCGAGGCGAAGATCGCCCAGCTCGAGGAGAAGCTGCGGTCGGCCACGGTGGTCGACTCGTCGGGGATGTCCAACGACGAAGTCCGCATCGGCTCGGTGGTCCACGTCAAGGACGAGAAGACCGGCAAGTCGCAGAAGTACACGATCGTCGGCTCGTCCGAGGCCAACCCGGCCGAGCTCAAGCTCTCCAACGAGTCTCCGGTCGGCCGCGCGCT
>DATFPO010000185.1:0-15439 GCA_035264745.1 Solirubrobacteraceae bacterium
CGGCGCTCGCCGCCGCGGCGCCCGCCGCGACCAGAGCACGGCCGCCGTCCTCGGTCGAGCGGTCGAGCAGCTGCGCCCCCGCCCGGCGATCGCTGACCACCGCCGCGGTCAGGCGGCCGGCGAGGGCCGCGGCCAAAGCCAGCTCGTAGCCCGGCTGGGCGTCGAGCTCGTCGGCCAGGGCCCGGGCGCCGGCCGCCGCGCCCCCGCGCTCGGACCGCGTGCGCAGGAACTCGTCCACCGCGGCGATCTGCGCCGCCAGGCGCGCCCGCTCGCGCTCGGCCGCGCTCACCGCGGATTCCGCGCCGCGACGCCGCTTACACGCCGCCCGCCAGCGCTCGCCGGCCGCCGTGACCGTGTCCCGCCGCTCACGGGCCTCGTCCTCCAGGCGCGCGCACTCGGCGTCGGCGCGTCGTCGGCGCTCCTCCAGCTCGGTGAACCGGTGGTCGACGCGATCGCCGCTGTCGCGGTCGAGCTCGTGCAGCTGGGCCTCCAGGTCGCTCAGGCGCCCGCCGGGGTCCGGCCCGGCCAGGTCGGGCGCGGCCTCGATCGTGTCCAGTCGGGTCGCGGCCGCCTCGGCGCGGCGGGCGACCGCCCGGGCCGTGGCGCCCGCCTGCTCCAGGCGCAGCTCGATTCTCTCCTGCGCCGAGCGGACCGCGAAGCGCCGCGCGGCCAGCGCGTCGTGGCGATCCGCCCGCCTGGCCAACGCGTGTTCGGCGGCCTCGCGTCGACCGGCCACGTCCGCCAGCCCGCCCTCCACCTCGTCGCGGGCGCTCCGCGCCCGAGCCGCCGCGGCCTCGGCCTCGGCGAGCTCGCCGACGAGCCCCCGGCACACGTCGCGGGCCAGCTCCCAGCGGGCCTCGGCGTCCTGGCGCTCCAGGCGCACGTGCAGCTCGGCGGCCTCGGCCTGACGCTTGAGCGGTCGCAGCCGGGAGCGCGCCTCGTGCTCGACGTCCAGGGCCCGGTCGAGGTTCTCCTGGGTGCGGTCGAGCTTGAGCTGGGCGCGGCGCCGGCGCTTGCGGTGCTTGCCGAGCCCGGCCGCCTCCTCGATCAACAGCCGCCGGTCGCGCGGCTTGGAGGTGACCACCGATTCCACGCGGCCCTGCGAGACCACCGAATGCATCTCCTTGCCGAGGCCCGTGTCGGAGAGCACTTCCAGCACGTCGACCAGGCGGCACCGCGACCCGTTCAACCGGTACTCCCCCTCCCCCGCGCGCTCCAGGCGGCGGCGGATCGAGATCTCGGGAAACTCCAGGGCCGAGCCGGCGCGGAGCGCGTCCCCGTCCCCGTCGGTCTCGATCACCAACTCGACCTCGGCCGCCCGGCGCGCCTGCTGGCCGCGGGCCCCGCCGAAGATCACGTCCTGCATCGACTGGCCGCGCACGGCCAGCGGCGACTGCTCGCCCAGCGCCCACAGGACCGCGTCGGTGATGTTCGACTTGCCCGACCCGTTGGGCCCCACGATGACGCTCACGCCGGGTCCGAACTCCAGCCGGGTGCGGTCCGGGAACGACTTGAACCCCTTCAGCGTGATCGACTTCAGGTGCATGCGGTCAGGCCTCCAGGGACTCGAGCGCCGCCCGGGCGGCGGCGTGCTCGGCCTCCTTCTTGCTGCGACCGCTCCCGCGGCCGATCTCGCGCTCGTCCACCACGGCGGCCACGTCGAAGGTTCGATCGTGCGGCGGCCCCTCCTCCCCGGTGACCCGGTATGCCACCAGCTCGCCCCGCCGGGCCAGCAGCTCCTGGAGCTCCGATTTGGCGTCCCCCGGACGTCGCAGGGCCTCCTCCATCTGCCCGGCGAAGGCCTCCACCACCGCTTCCGCGGTTGGCTCGAACCCGAAGCACAGGTAGCACGCCCCGATGATCGCCTCCGTCACCGACGCCAGGACTCGCTCGGTGCCCGCCAGCCCGCGCACGGTCGCCTCCGAGCCCGCCGGGGCGGCTACGACCAGGCGCTCGGGGACCCCCAGCTCCTCGGCCACCTCCCGGCAGGCGCGACCCGAGACCGCCTGGGCGCGGATCTTGGTCAGCTCGCCGGCGCCGAACCGCTCGGCCTCCAGGCGCGGATAGAGATCCGCGGTGATGGCCAGCGACAGGACGCTGTCGCCCAGGAACGCCAGCCGCTCATACGACTCCGAGCGCCGCTCGCTCCAGGAGGCATGGGTAAACACCTGGGAGGCCAGGTCGTCGGGCAGGGCGTCCAGCAGCTGGGCCAGGGCCGGCAGTGGTCAGGGCCTCGGCTGGCGGTCGACGGGGGGATGGGCGACGATGAAGTCCACCGCCTGGCCGACGGTGAGGATCCTCGCCGCCTCCTCGTCGGGGATGCGCACGCCGTAGGAGTCCTCCACCTCCTGCACCAGCGTGTACAGGTCCAGGGAGTCGGCGTCGAGGTCCTCCTTGAACCGGGTCTGCTCCGAGATCGTCTCGGGGGCGATCTCGAGCTCGTCGCTCAGGTGGCTGCGGATCAGCTCGAGCACCTCCTGGCGAGTCATGAGCGGGCCGACACGCTAATCGGGGTCTCGGACGAGGAGCGGCGCAGCGCGCCGGCGGCCTCCAGCGCGGTCTGGGTGCGCTCCACCACCTGCTCGCGCACGCCCCGCTCGGCCACCGCGATCGCGCGTGCGAAGCCAGTGCGGGAGAAGCGCCCGTGGGCGACCACTCCCACCCGGCGCAGGCCCAGCAGGTAGGCGCCGCCGGCGCGCTCGGGGTCGATCTCGTCGCGGAAGCGCCGCAGGCCAGCGCGCAGCAGCAGCCCGCCCACCCGGCCGCGCACCGAAGCCGTCGCCGCGTCGCGGATCGCGCCCACGACGGTCTGCGAGACACCCTCGACAGTCTTCAGCGCGATGTTGCCGGTGAAGCCGTCGGTGACCACGACGTCGACCGCGCCGGCCAGGAAGTCGGTTCCCTCGACGTTCCCCTCGAAGCGCATGGCGTCCGAGCCGGCGCCGGCAGCGGCCAGCCGCTCGTGGGCGCTGATCAAGGCCGGCGTTCCCCTCCCGGGCTCAGCGCCGTTGGACAGCAGGGCGACGCGCGGCCGGTTCACCCCCAGCACGACATGCGCGAAGGCCGCGCCCATGAACGCGAATTGGACCAGGTGCTCGGGCCGCGCCTCGGCGCTCGCGCCCACGTCCAGCAGCAGCACGTGACCGCCCCGGACGGGAATCGGAACCGCCAGCGCGGGTCGGTGGATGCCCCTCGCGCGCCGGATCCGGAACACGCCCGCCGCGATCGCGGCGCCGGTGGACCCGCCCGACACCAGCGCGTCGGCCCGACCGTCGGCCACCGCGCGTGCGGCCTGCACGATCGACGCCTCCGGCGCCGAGCGGACAGCCATCGCCGGGTCGGCGGCCTTGGCGATCGAGACCGGCGCGTTCACCACCGTGACGCCGTCCGGGACGGTGCCGATCCGTTCGGCCGGACCGAACAGCAGCACCCGGGTCCCGCCGGCCGTCGCCAGGGCGGCGCCCTCGGCCACCTCGGCCGCACCTAGGTCGGCGCCGTTCGCGTCCACCGCGACGGTGACCGGCTCCAGCAGCGGGCCCCCTATTCGTGATCGTGGTCGTGCGCCGGCCGGGCGACCACCTCGCGCCCGGCATAGGTGCCGCACACCGGGCACACCCGGTGCGCCAGGCGCGGGCTGTGGCACTGGGGGCAGCGGTTGTAGGCCGGCGGCGCGACCTTGTGCTGAGCGCGGCGCTTGCGGGTCCGCGATCGCGACTGCTTCTGCTTGGGGACGGCCATGGCCGCAGGCTAGCAGCGCTATTCCAGACGCAGCTCGCGCAGCTTGGCCCACCGCGGGTCGGGCTCGCGTTCGTGCCCGTGGTCGCCGCCGGCCAGGTTGAGGTCCTCGCCACACACCGGGCACAGGCCGGCGCAGTCCTCGCGACATACCAGCTGCGAGGGAAGGGCCAGCGCCAGCGCGTCGCGGACCCACCCGCGGAGGTCCAGCTCGGCCTGACTGACGTACGGGCTGTCCAGCTCCTCGCCCCCGCCCGGCTGGTCGACCTCGCGGGCGTCCACCGCGACGATGGGATCGGCCGCCGCCAGGCAGCGCATGCACGGTCCGGCCACGCGTGCCTCGAACCGCAGGCGCAACGCGTACCCGCCCGCGGTCATTCGCGACACGTCGAGGGTGACCGGCAGCGACAGCGGCTCGACCGTGTAGCGCTGTCCGCTGAGGAGGAGCGGATCGTGGCCGGCGTGGAGGTCCAGGCGCCGGCCCTCGCCCGTGGTCAGGCCGAGCCCGCCCAGATCGAAGCTGTCGGTGCGCTGGGGCATCGGTTCGAGGGTAGCGAGGCGCCGAGCGGGCCCCGGCGGCTTCGGGACCGCTTCGGCGGCCGCCACCTGGTCAGGCCGCGCGGGGCAGCGTGAACCGGACCCGGGTGCCGGGCGCGGCCGGCTCGAGCCATATCCGCCCGCCGTGCGCCTCGACGATCGCCCGGGAGATCGCGAGGCCGAGGCCGGCGCTGTTGCGGGTGCGCGCCGCCTCCGAGCCGCCACGGTAGAAGGGGTCGAACACCCGGCCGCGATCGGAGGCCGCGATGCCCTCGCCGGTGTCGGCCACCTCGACCTCGGGCCCCGTGGCACCGCGGGTGGCGCGCACCGTCACGCTGCCGTCGGCCGGTGTGTGGCGGATCGCGTTCTGGATCAGGTTGAACAACACCCGCTGGACCTTCTCGGGGTTCGCCTGCGCCGGCTCCAGGCTCTCGGCCACCTCGGCGACCAGCTCGACCTGCCGGGCCTCGCCCTGGGGGCGCATGGCGGCCACCGTCTCCTCCACCAAGTCGTCGAGCCGAACCCGTTCCATCGACCACTCGATCTCGCCGGCCTCCAGCCGTGACAGCTCGAACAGGTCGTCGATCAGGGAGCCGAGCGCTCCCAGGTGGACGGTCATCGTGCCCAGATAGCGACGGCGGGTGGCGTCGTCGACGATGTCGTCTCCCACCGCCTCGGCCAGCAGCCGCAGCGAGGTGATCGGCGTGCGCAGGTCTGCGAGACCGCCGCGATCAGCGCTCGGCGCGCCGTCTCGGCGCCGTCGCGGGCAGCCTCCTCGGCGGCCAGGCGCTCGACCATGAGGTTGGCGCGCTGCGCCAGCTCGGCCAGCTCGTCCCGGGCGCCGGTCTCGATCTCCACGGCGCGGTCGCCCTCGGCCACCGCCGACAGCCCCGCCCGCAGGGCGTCGACATCGTCCATGACCCCCCGAGCCAGGAGGTGGGCGGCCCGGATGGCGATCAGGCCGGTGAACAGCGCGATCACGCTGATCAGCAGCGCGTCGTGGTTGGAGACGAACATCAGCTCGACGATGACCGCCACCGCCACCAGCATCTGGCCCACGGCGATCGCCACCGCCAGGCCGAACTGGCGGGTCAGCCCGCCGAGCCGGGCCCGGTGGGCGGCGGCGGCATGAGCGATGCCAAGCGCCCCGCTGCCCAGCGCCATGAGCACCGCGAAGGTCACCGCCACCGCGTGCATCGGGTTGGCCACCCCGACCAGCGCGGAGGCGCCCGCCGCGGCCAGCGCGAGCATCGCCAGCGATCCCGCGACCGATCGGCGCCCGCGAAGCGGGCTCACGGCGCGAAGCGGTAGCCAACGCCCCAGACGGTCTGGATGAACCGCGGCCGGCCCGCATCCGCCTCGACCTTCGCCCGCAGGCGGCGAATGTGGACGGTCACGGTTGAGGTGTCGCTGTAGAAGGAGTACTGCCACACGGCGTCCATGAGGTGGTTGCGCGAGAAGACCTGCCCGGGGTGACGGGCCAGGAACAGCAGGAGGTCGAACTCCCGCTGGGTGAGCTGCGCCTCGTCACCGTCGACGAACACCCGCCGCGCCGCCGGGTCGATGTTCAGGCCGTCGAACTCCAGCGGCTGCTCGGGCTGGGACGACTTGTCAACCCGACGCAGGACGGCGTCGACGCGCGCCACCAGCTCGGCCGGCGAGAATGGCTTGACCACGTAGTCGTCCGCGCCCAAGCGCAGGCCGATGACGCGATCCGACTCCTCGCCCTTGGCGGTGAGGAGGATCACCGCGAGGTGATCGCGGTCGAGCTCGCGCAGCCGGCGCATCACCTCCAGGCCGTCGAGGCCGGGCAGCATCAGGTCGAGGACCACGAGGTCGGGCCGGTGGGCGCCGGCCAGCTCGATCGCACGCGGTCCATTGCCGGCCACCCGGGTCTCATAGCCGGCGCGGTCCAGGTACCGGGCGACCACCTCGGCGATGGTCGGCTCGTCGTCCACCACCAGCACCGATCCGCGCCGGTCCTCGGAGGCGGGGCCGCGGCGGCTCACGACTCGATTGTCCCGCAGGCGGCGCGGCACCGCCAGGCACGCGTGCCGCATTCACGGGGTGTTCATGGCCCGGGGGCGCTGCCCGAAGCGGCGATCATGTGGACGTGCGCGCGATGGTCCTCACCGCGGCGAAGGCGCCGCTCGAGCTGCAGGACGCGCCGGACCCGCGGCCCGGGCCCGGCCAGGCGCTGCTGCGGGTCCTGACCTGCGGCGTGTGCCGAACCGACCTTCACCTGGCCGACGGAGAGCTCAGCGCCCGGCTTCCGGTGATCCTCGGGCACCAGATCGTCGGCGAAGTGCTCGAGGGGCCGGCCGAGCTGGGCGCCCGCGCCGGGGTGCCGTGGCTGGCATGGACCTGCGGCGAGTGCCGCTACTGCAGATCCGGTCGCGAGAACCTCTGCCCACGGGCCCGCTTCACCGGTCGCGACGTGGACGGGGGATTCGCCGAGCTCGCGGTCGCCGACACCCGCTTCTGCTTCCCGCTGCCGGAGCGCCATCCGGCGCCCCAGGCCGCGCCGCTGCTGTGCGCGGGGCTGATCGGGGCCCGGGCGCTGCGGCTGTCCGGAGAGCCCGAGCGCCTCGGGCTCTACGGCTTCGGGGCGTCCGCGCACATCGTCTGCCAGGTCGCCGCCGCCCAGGGCCGGCGGGTGTTCGCCTTCACCCGCTCCGGCGACACCGACGGGCAGGCCTTCGCCCGCAGCCTGGGGGCGGAGTGGGCGGGCGACTCCGGGCACCCGGCACCCGAGGAGCTGGACGCCGCGATCATCTTCGCGCCGGCCGGAGAGCTGGTGCCGATCGCGCTTCGGGCGGTGGCCCCGGGCGGGACCGTCGTCTGCGCCGGGATCCACATGAGCGACATCCCCTCGCTGCGCTATGCCGACCTGTGGCAGGAGCGCACGCTGCGCTCAGTGGCCAACCTCACCCGACAGGACGGCCGGGACTTCCTGGCCCTGGCGCCGCGGATCCCGGTGCGCACGGAGGTCACCACCTATCCGCTGGCGGACGCCAACCGCGCGCTGGAGGACCTGCGGGCCGGGCGCTTCCGCGGCGCGGCCGTCCTGGCCATCGGCGCCACGGCCGACTAGCGCAGCTCGCGCTTGAGCACCTTGCCGGTGGCGTTGCGCGGGAGGGCGTCGACGAACTCGACCTCACGCGGGACCTTGTAGCGGGCCAGGTGGCGCTTGACGTAGGCCTTGACGTCGTCGGCGTTCAGCTTGGCATCGCCCCGCCTGACCACCACCGCCTTGAGGCGCTGCCCGAACTCCCGGTCGTCCACGCCGACCACCGCCACGTCGGCCACCGCCTCGTGGCGGTCCAGCAGCTCCTCGACCTCCTGGGGGAAGACGTTCTCGCCGCCCGAGACGATCATGTCGTCGTCGCGCCCGTCCACGAACAGGCGCCCCTCCCGGTCGAGGTGCCCGACGTCGCCGGTGGCCATCAGGTCCTCGATCAGGTCCTTGGTGCCGCCGCCGGTGTAGCCCTCGAACAGCATCTCGTTGCCGACGAAGATGCGGCCGGTCTGGCCGCGCGGCACCTCCCGGCCCTGCTCGTCGTATAGCTTGAGGATGGTCCCCCGGGGGGGCCGGCCCACGGTCCCCGGCGCGGCGCGCATGTCCTGCGGCGTGGCAATCGCCGCCCAGGCCACCTCGGTGGACCCGTAGAGGTTGTAGAGGACGTCGCCGAAGGTGTCCATCACGCGCTGGGACAGCCCCGGCGAGACCTGGGAGCCGCTGGCGGCGATGACCCGCAGCGCTGACAGGTCGTAGCGGGCGATGGCCTCCGGGCCCAGCTCGAGGATGCGCTGGAGCATCACCGGCACCACCGCCAGCGCCGTCGCCCGGTGCTGGGCGGTGGCCGAGAGCGTTCGCTCCGGGTCGAACTTGCGCCGCAGCACCAGCGTGGACGACAGCCCCAGGCCGATCGTGAAGTGCGCGAATCCCCAGGAGTGGAACAGCGGCGCGGCGATCATGGTGGTCTCGCGCGCCCGGAGGGGGATCTTCGACAGCAGCGCCGCCGCCGGATCGAGCGTCTCCGGCTGGCCGCGCGACGCCCCCTTCGGGGTGCCCGTGGTGCCGGAGGTCAGGATCACAGTGCGGCCGGGCTCGGCCGGGGGCACCACGTCGGACTGGTCGCCCTCCGCGATCAGCTCATCGAGGGTGGGGTCGGCGGGCGGGGAGTCGGGCTCGTGCCAGGCGACGAAGCGCTTGCGGCGCGCCGCGGCGTCGTGCACCAGGTCGGTGAACTCCTGGTCGAACACGATTGCCCGCGGACGCTCGCGCTTGACCACGTCGGTTATCTGCGGCCCGGCGAACGCGGTGTTGAGGTAGAGGCCGTTGGCCCCCAGCTTTGAGCAGGCCACCGTGGCGTCGATGAAGCCGCGGTGGTTGCGGCACATGATCGCCACACCGTCCCCCTCGCCGATGCCGGCGTCGGCCAGCGAGTTGGCCAGGGCGTTGGTGCGGCGGTGCACCTCGGCGAAGGTCAGGGTGCCCAGCTCGTCGATCACCGCGGGCTGGTCCGGGTAGCGGATCGCCGCGCCGGTGTAGCCCGCCGCCGGCGTCGGCCCGAACCGCTGCAGCGCAAGCCCGATCCGGACCAGCTTGTCCGGCCGGATCGGCGTGATGACCCCCGCCTCGAGCAGCGCCCGGGCGGTGTGGATGCGCCTGGCGATGTCGATCACGCAGTCAATCCAATCACCCTGGTGCCTGCGTGATCTTGCCCCGCGGCACCCGGTGAATCACACCGGCGACGGTTCGGCGCCCGAGCGGGCCGATCCGTCAGGTCCGCCGCCTAAGCTGCGACGTTCGTCCCATGGAGGCCGCCACCCCACTACGCCCCCCCGTCGTGCGCACGGTCGGAGACCGCATCGCGGTCGACCGCCTGCTGATCGACGATCCGGCCGCGGTGCGGCTGGTGCGCACCCGCGAGCAGGCGGGCGAGGACACGGTCAAGCCGATCGAGGACGCCATCGAGGTCGGCGCCCGGGTGCTCGAGCGCGAGCAGACCGGCGCCGACGCCGAGCTGGTCAGGGCCGAGCTCCAGAAGGCGTCGCGGGAGGTCGACGACGCCTTCGCCGAGCGGGCGCGAGCGCTCTCCGAGCAGCTCGAGCGCCAGCTCGACCAGGTGTTCGGCCCGGACAGCGGGCACCTGGCCCGGGCGCTGGAGCGCCACTTCTCCGACGGGTCCTCGGAGGCGGTCCAGAACCGCGTCCGCGACACCGTCCGCGACCTGATGGCCCAGGCCCGCGAGGACCTGCTGCGGCAGTTCTCCTCCGCCGACGGTCGCAACCCGCTGGCCGACTTCAAGACCGCCTCGATCGGCGCCATCCGCCAGATGGGCGATCGCCAGGACGTCCATCTGCGCGGGCTGCTCGAGAAGATGGCGGCCTTGGAGAAGGAGCTCCAGGGACTGCGAGACGAGCGCTCCAAGCGGGTCGAGCTGGCCGAGGAGCGCGAGCGGGGCACCGCCAAGGGGCGCAGCTACGAGGAGGCGGTATGGGAGGCCTTGGACGTGATCGCGCTGGCCCAGGGCGACGACTGCGACGCGGTCGGAACCACCAAGGGCGCCACCCGGCGCACCGGCGACGTGGTGGTCTCGATCGACGGCTGCAACGGGCCGGCGCGCGGACGCATCGTCTTCGAGGCCAAGGACGCCAGGCTGAGCAAGCCGGAGGCCGTGCGCCAGCTCGATCGCGCCCGGCTTGAGCGCGACGCGCAGTACGCGGTGCTGGTCGTGCCCTCGGAGGAGGAGCTCCCGGCGCGGACCCGGCAGCTGCGCGAGGTCAACGGCGACAAGCTGTTCGTGGTCTACGACCCCGAGGAGGGCTCCGCCCTGGCGCTCGAGGTCGCTTACACGCTGGCCCGGGCGCGGGTGCTGGCGGCTCGGGGCGCGGGCGATGGCCTCGACGCGACGGCGCTGGGCGAGAGCGTTGAGCGTGCCGTGGCCAGAATGGAGGACGTGCGCGCGGTCAAGCAGCAGCTCACGGGCGCCACGACCAGCATCGAGCGGGCCCGGGAGATCCTCGACGCCATGGCCGAAACCGTCCGCGGCCACCTCGAGGAGATCCACCGGGTGCTCGATTCGGCCCAAGCCGAAGACTGACCCAGCCCGCGTCGGGGCAACATAGGCCAGTGTCCGGGGACTCGGTACGTCGTCGCGTCGTCGTCCATGGCCATGTCCAGGGAGTGTTCTTCCGCGACTCGACCGCGGAGCGAGCGCGGTCGCGTGGCGTGGCGGGCTGGGTGCGCAATCGGCCCGACGGCTCGGTCGAGGCGGTGTTCGAGGGAGATCCCGACGCGGTCGAGTCGATGGTCCGCTTCTGCCGCAGCGGGCCGTCGAGCGCGGATGTCGACGACGTCGAGGACAGCGAGGAGTCGCCCGAGCGTCTGAGCGGGTTCGAGGTGCGCTAATGGCCGAGGCCGTGGAGATCGTTCGGCGCGCCTTCGAGGCGGTCGGCCAGGGTGACAAGGAGGCGCTGTTCCGCCTGCTGCGCCCGGGGGTGGAGTGGCAGCTGCTGGGGCTGCTCTCCGACAACGAGGTGTACCGGGGCCGAGAGGAGATTTGGGCCTACGTGCGCTCTCTGCACGAAGACATCGAGGGGTTTCGCTCGGAGATCCTCGAGCTGTCCGAGATCGGGCCGCAGGTCGTCGCGCGGGTGCGTCTGCACGGGCACCCGGCCGGCGGCCAGGAGCTCGACTTCGTGTTCTCCAGCCTGATGCGGGTCGAGGGCGGCCGGATCGGCCGCGCCGACAACTACGACGACCACGACGAGGCGCTGACCGACGCGGGCCTGCGCCTGGACAAGGCCGGCTAGCCCGCCGCCGCCAGCGCCGCCTCGAACGCCTCGCGCGCCTCACGGCCGCGAACCGCGAAGACCACCCTGGCCACGCAGCTGCCGGCCTCCAGATGGCGCCGGACCTCCTCGACCTCGATCCGGGCCGCCTGGTCGAGCGGGAAACCCCCCACGCCGGTCCCGAAGGCGACCAGGGCCAGAGAGGTCGCCCCCAGCTCTTCGGCCCTGCTCAGGGTGCTTGCCGTGGCCTGCCGGATGATCTGCGCCGAGGTGGGCCCGCCCAGCCCATGGTGGCGGCGTGGATCACCCAGCGAGCCGGCATTCGTCCGGCCGTGGTCTCCACCGCCTCCCCCAGTCCGATGGGCGATCGGCGGTCGCTCTCGCGCCGGAGCTCGGGACCGGCCGCCCTGGCGATCGCCGCGGCCACGCCGCCCCCGTGCTGGAGGCGGGTGTTCGCCGCGTTGGCCACGGCGTCCACCTCGAGCCTGGTGATGTCGGCCTCGACGACCTCGATCATCGCCTCAGCGGGGCAGCGGGCCACGGCCCGGTCTCGCCGCGGGGCGTCGTACCCGACCGGGGCGCTCAGGCCACCTCGGCCGGCTCGTCCTTGCCGGCCAGGCGGTCGCGGCCGCGCTGGACCGCGCCGATGAACTTGGTGAGGTTGACCTCGAGGGTGTTGAGGATCTCGTCGGCATAGTCCTCGGCGCCGAGCCGGATCTCGCGCTCGCGCGCCCGGGCGTCCTCGATGATGTCCTCGGCCGCGCGCTCGGCCTGCTTGGTGATCTCCTCCTGGGAGATCAGCTTCTCCTGGCGGTCGCGCGCCTCCTGGACGATGCGTTCGGCCTCGCGCTTGGCCTCCGCCAGCATCTCCTGGCGCTCCTTGACGATCCAGCGCGCCTGCTTGATCTCCTCGGGGATGGTCGCCCGCATCTGGTCGAGGAGATCGTAGATCTCCTCCTTGTCCACGCGGACCTCATCGGTCAAGGGCACGCGCTTGGCGTTGTGCACCAGGTCGTCGAGTTTGTCGATCAGTACGAGGACGTCCATTCGGGCCTCAGTTCGTCACCGCTGAAGTTCTTCCTCCAAGCGTCGCGCCACCGCGGGCGGCACTAGCTCGTCGATCCTGCCCCCGAACGTGGCGAGCTCCTTGACCCCGCTCGAACTCAGGAAACTGTACTGCGGGCTGGCCATCAGGTAGATGGACTCTATCTCCGGCGCCTGCATGCTGTTGAGCTGGTTCATCTCGAACTCGTACTCGAAGTCCGAGATGGCACGCAGCCCCTTGACGATCGCCTTGGCGTTCTTCTCGCGGGCGAAGTCCACGATGAGGTTGCGGAACGGCTCCGCCTCGACGTTGGGCAGATGCGCGGTCGCCTCGGCGATGAACTCGCAGCGTTCCCGGGCGCTGAACAGCGTCTTGGCCTTGCGGATCGGGACGTCGACCACGGCGACGATCAGGCGGTCGAACATGCCCGCGGCTCGCGCGATTACGTCGAGATGCCCGTTGGTGATCGGGTCATAGGACCCGGGGCAGACGGCGATGTGGTTATCGGGGTTCATGGATCCGGATCAGCGTGTCACCGTAGCGGCGCTCCTGGCTCACCGGCAGTGCCAGCTCGAGCGGTGCGCGGCGGTGGCTCTCGCACGCTACCCGAGCCCGTGGCGCCAGCACGGGAGGCAGCAGCGACGACAGGTCGCCCGCCAGCCCGGCGGCCCGGCGGTATGGAGGGTCGAGGAGCACGAGATCGTATTGACGCCCTCGCGCGCTTGCATTGCGAAGGAAGGCCCGGGCGTCCTGGCGGCGGACCTCGGCCGCGTCCGCCGCCCGAAGGGTCTCCAGGTTCCGGCTCACGGCGCGTACCGCCGCGGCGGCGCTGTCCACGAAGGTCGCAGCGGCCGCCCCCCGCGACAGCGCCTCGATCCCGAGGGCCCCCGACCCGGCGAACAGGTCGAGCACCGAGAGCCCGGCCACGTCGCCCAGGAGCGCGAACAGCGCCTCGCGGACGCGATCCGCCGTCGGGCGGGTGGCGCGACCCGGCGGCGAGCGCAGCCTGCGGCCGCCGTAACGTCCGGCGACGACCCTGAGGTGACCGCCGGCGGGCACCCGGTCAGGCGGGAATGGGCTCCAGCGCGTCGGCGCCGTAGGCGTCACGCACCGCGCCCGCGAGCAGCGCGTGCTCGGGCGCGGACAGGTCCGGGTCGCCCTCCAGCAGCGCGGCGGCCCACCGGTGGGCCCGCTCGAGCAGCTCCAGGTCGAGCTCGGCGACCCCCGACTGGCGGGTGCCGATCAGCTCGCCCTCCCCCCGCAAGCGCAGGTCCGCCTCCGCCAGCTCGAAGCCGTCGTCGCTGGCGACCAGGGCCTGGAGCCGCGCGGACTCGGTGGGGCCGAAGAGCAGGCACAGCGACGGATGCCGCCCGCGTCCCACCCGGCCGCGCAGCTGGTGCAGCTGGGAGATGCCGTAGCGGTCGGCGTCCTCCACCAGCATCACGGTCGCGTTGGGCACGTCGATGCCCACCTCGATGACCGAGGTGGCGACCAGGACGTCGGCATGCCCCGCCGCGAAGGCGCTCATCGCCGCCTGCTTCTCGCGCGGTCGCAGCTGGCCGTGCAGCAGGACGACCGCGAACTCGCGGAACTCGGTCTCGGCCAGGCGCTCGTACTCGCCCGTGGCGGCGCGCGCCTGCAGCGTCTCGGACTCCGACACCAGCGGGCAGACCACGAAGGCCTGGCGACCGGCGCGCAGCTCGTCGCGGATGCGTGCGTAGGCGCGCCGCCGCTCGTCCGGCGTCGAGGCGAGATGGGTGCGGATCGGCCGCCGGCCGGCCGGCAGCTCCCGCAGCGCGGTCACGTCGAGGTCTCCGTACTGGGTCAGGGCGAGGGTGCGCGGGATCGGAGTGGCGGTCATGTGCAGGACGTGCGGCGCCAGGCCGGGCGGCGCCTTGCGGTCCAGCGCCTGGCGCTGTCGCACGCCGAAGCGGTGCTGCTCATCGACCGCGACGACCGCCAGGTCGTCGAACTCCACGTCGTCCTCGATCAGCGCATGCGTGCCCACCACCATCGCCAGCTCGCCGCTGGCGAGCTTGCCCAGGACGTCGCTCCGGCGGGCAGCCGGCGTCGACCCGGTCAGAAGCGCCATGGGCACGCTCTGGGCGCCCATCAGCCCCTGCAGCGTGGCGAAGTGCTGCTCGGCCAGCGTCTCGGTCGGCGCCATCAGCGCGGCCTGGGCGCGGTGCTCCACCGCGCGCAGCATGGCGTGCAGGGCGACCACGGTCTTGCCCGACCCCACCTCTCCCATCAGCAGGCGTTGCATCGGCCGGGGCCGGGCGAGGTCTGCGGCGATCGCCTCCATCGCCCTGACCTGATCCTCCGTGAGCCGGAACGGCAGTGCCCTCCGCCACCCCTCGGTGAGCTCGGGCGGACCGGACAGCTCAGGCGCGGCGCAGGCGCTATGGCGCCGCGCGCGACGCATGAGCAGCGCGAGCTGGCGCAGCAGCAGCCGGTCGAAGGCCAGTCGCCGCCGCCCGACGCCGTCGTCCGAGTCGCCCTCGGGAAAGTGGACGGCGGCCAGCGCGGCCGGACGGTCGGGCAGGCCCTCGGTGGCGCGCAGCGCGCTGGGCAGCGGCTCGACGGCGTCGCGCTCGGCCCCTCGGACCCCCCAAGCCAGCTCCCGCAGCTTGCGGGCGGTGATGTGCTCGCTGGCGGGATACACCGGCACGAGCCCCGTGGAGTGATGGTCGGCGTGCCCGGCGATCCCGTCCGCGAGCTCGTAGTCGGAGACCGACAGCTCGTGACGTCGCTTGCAGCGCCCGTGAAGGATCACCGTGGCCCCCTCGCCCAGGCGGTCCGCGACCCACGGCTGGTTCCACCACAGGGCCTTGATCGGCCCCGTGGCATCGGCCACGGTGGCCTCCACCAGCGTGAGGCCCCGTCGCCGGAGCGGCCGCCGGGCTATCGCCCGCACCTCGCCGATCACCGTGGCGTCCTCGCCCGGCCTCAGGTCGGCCACCGGGCGCGCCTCGCGGCGGTCCTCGTGGCGGTGGGGAATGTGCTCGAGCAGGTCGCCCACGGTTCGCAGGCCCAGGGCCTCCGCTCCGCGGGCCGCTCGGGCCGGCCTGACCGTCAGCGGCCACCGCAGGCGCGAGGGCCGCGGGCATGACCGCAGCGGCGCGCGGCGCAGCCGCTCGGGATCCTGCGGGTCGGACGTGGCGAACGCGACGGGGCCGGCGCTGGGCATCGCAGCGCCACATGATGATCCGCGGGCCGGTCGCGTCAGGCGCTTACTCGGCGCTGATCAGCCACCAGTAGCGGGGCTGCCCGCCCTCGGAGCACTCAACCTCGACGCCGTCCGGCGCCAGCTGCGGGATG
>DATFPO010000186.1:0-4388 GCA_035264745.1 Solirubrobacteraceae bacterium
GGCCCGGGCGTCGGCCTCGGGCGAGCCGCCGGCCATGGCGGGGCGGGCGGCGGCCGGGGCTGCGGGCTGCGGCGCCGGGCTCAGCCACATCGCGGCCACCACCCGCAGGTAGTAGGCGAGCGAGATCATCGACCCGATCACGATGACCACCGCCATCCAGGTGTAGCCCCCGGCCACGACCGCGTCGATCAGGTAGATCTTGCCCACGAAGCCCGCGGTGGCCGGGATGCCGGCCAGCGACAGCATGGCCACGGTCATCGGCCAGGCCAGCCACGGACGGGTGGCGCCGATCCCGGTCAGGGCGGAGATGTCGTCCCCGAGGGGTGTCTCCCGCTCACGCGCGACCACCACCGCGAAGGCGGCCAGGTTCATCACCAGGTAGATGACCAGGTAGAACGCGGTGGCCTGCATGCCCAGGCGCGAGGCCACCAGCACGCCGGCCAGCAGGTAGCCGGCCTGCGCCACGCCCGACCACGCCAGCAGTCGCTTGAGCGAGGACTGGCCGAGCGCGCCGACGTTGCCGACCACGATCGTGATGGTGGCCAGGGTGGCCAGCGCCGGCGCCCAGACGACCGCGTCGTCGATGAGGGCCACGTCGAAGAAGCGCAGCAGCACGCCGAAGGCGGCCGCCTTGGTCGCCACCGCCATGAACGCGGTGATCGGGGTCGGCGCCCCCTGGTAGACGTCCGGCGTCCACTGGTGAAAGGGCGCCACCGACGCCTTGAACGCCAGGCCGACGATCACCAGCGCGATGCCGGTCAGCGGCAGCGCGTTGGCGGCCAGGTCGCCGGACCCCAGCGCCCGGGCGATGGCGGAGAAGTCGGTCGCGCCGGTGGCGCCGTATATCAGGGCGAGCCCGTAGAGCAGCGTGGCGGAGCCCACCGACCCGACGATCAGGTACTTGAGCCCGGACTCCAGCGACGAGCTGCGCCGCGGCTCGGTCGCGCACAGCACGTAGAGCGGGATGGACAGCAGCTCGATCCCGAGGAACAGGACGATCGTGTTCTGGGCGCTGACCAGCAGGAACATCCCCCCGGCCGCCGACAGCAGCAGGGCATGGTGCTCGCCCACGCCCGACTGCTCGGGCGCCTCGGTGTCCCGGCTCATCAGGATCGCGGCGGCTGCCGCCACGATGAACAGCAGGTTGAGCAGCAGGGCGAGGTCGTCCACTGCCAGGGCCGCCGACGCCACCGCCTTGCGCTCGCCGAACTGCCAGATCGTCAGACCCAAGGCGGCGGCCAGCGACACCAGGGCCACGGCCGGGACCCAGCGGCGTCGCACGCCCTCGCCGGGCAGCAGGCCGGTCACCAGGACGAGGACCGCGCCTCCCAGCAGCGCGATCAGGGGCGACAGCCCGGCCAGGTCGATGACCGGTGCCTTGGCGGCGGCCAGCGCGGTCACGGCCGACCTCCCCCGTGCTCGGCCCCGCCCGGAGGCGGCCGGCCCTGCGGCCGGGTGGCGACGGGCGGGGCGGGGCGGGGCGGCGCGGCGATCAGCTGGGCGCTGCGCACCGCGCCGGTCACCGCCGCCTGCGAGCGGGCCAGCGGCAGCTGGGGATAGAAGGCCAGTGCGACGATCGCCGCCACCAGGGGGACAACCACCAGGGCGTCGGCGGGCGCGATCTCCCTGGACTCCACCCCGCCGCCCGCGGGGCCGTGCATGGTGCGGATGTACGCCCGCAGCATGTAGACGCTGGCCAGGATCACTCCGGTGAATGCGACCACCGCGATCGCCAGCTTGGCCTCGAACGTCCCCAGCAGGATCAGGAACTCGCCGACGAAGTTGGCCGAGCCGGGCATGGCCAGCGTGGCGAGGGCGGTGATCAGGAACAGCGTGGCCAGGACGGGTGCGCGGAGGGCCAGCCCGCCCATGTCGCGCACGTCCTCCGACCCGCCCGCCCGCGACGCCAGCAGGCCGATGATGAAGAACAGCGGCGCCACCACCAGCCCGTGGTTGATCATCTGCAGCAGCGCGCCCTGCGCCCCCTCCGGGCGCAGCGAGAAGATGCCCAGGGTGATAAAGCCCATCTGGGCGATCGACGAGTAGCCGACGATCAGGCGGACGTCGGTCTGGGTGAACGCCATCACCGAGCCGTAGAGGATCGAGGCCAGTGCGATTAGCAGGATCAGCGTCTGGAAGTGGGCCGCCGCGTCGGGCAGCACCGGCAGCACCACGCGCAGGAAGCCGTAGGCCGCCACCTTCGAGAGCACGGCCGAGAAGATGGCCAGCACCGGCAGCGGCATGGCGCGGTAGCCGTCCGGCATCCAGCCGTGCAGGGGGAACAGCGGCATCTTGACCAGGAACGCCGCGGCGAAGCACAGGAAGATCCACTCCTGCGAGCTCTTCGGGAGCTCGATCTGGACGATGTGCGACAGCACGAAGTCCGGTGTGCCGCCCCGGCCCGCGATCACCCCGGTCGCGACCGCGCCGGCCAGCATGAACAGCGAGCCCACCAGGGTGTAGATGACCAGCTTGGTCGTGGCCGGCACACGGCCGGGGCCGCCCCAGGCGCCGATCAGGAAGTAGAACGGGATCAGCATCAGGTCGAAGAAGCCGACGAACAGGGCCAGGTCCTGGGCCGCGAAGGCGCCGAGCACGCCGCTCTCGGCGAGGGCGAGCTGGAAGTAGAAGAGGCGGGGGCGGTCCCACTCGCGCAGGTTGGCGGCCAGCATCCCCGCCGCGAACAGCAGCGCGGTGAGCAGGATCAGGAACAGGTTGAGCCCGTCCAGGCCGAGCTTGTAGTGGATCCCGAGTTGCGAGATCCAGACCTGATCCGTCACGAACTGCAGGCCGTCCCGTCCGCGGTCGAACCAGACCACGTAGCCGATGGCGAGCGCCAGCGCCCCGAGCGCCCCCACCAGCGTCACGCGGCCGGCCAGCCGTCGCGGCAGCAGCGCCGCCACCAGCGCGGCGACCGCGGGCAGCCAGATGAGGACCGAGAGCGGCATGCCGTGGGTCAGCTGGCGATCAGGAAGTAGAGCGCGACGGCCGCGACCCCGACCACGAGCAGCGCGGCGTAGTAGCGCAGGAAGCCGGTCTGGGCGGCCCGCACGGCCGTCGATCCGGCCCGCACGATCCCGGTCGTGCCGCCGACCAGCATGCGGTCGACGAACACCCGCTCGAACGTCTGCTGGGCAAAGCGGCCGAGCGCCGCTCCCGGACGCACGAACGCGACGTCGTAGAGCTCGTCGAAGTACCACTTGTTGACCAGCAGCTCGTAGACCCCGGACAGCCGCCGGCGGATCCGCCCCGCCGTCCCGGGGCGGCGGACCCACACCAGCCAGGCCAGCGCGATCCCGGACACCCCCACGACGGCTCCGAGCACCAGGCCGACCACCACCAGGTCGGGGGGAGGCGTGGCCTCGAACAGCGGCGAGCCCTGGAACGACGGGGCCAGGAACTTCTCGATCACATCGGTCACCCCCGGGACCTGCACCAGGCCGGCCACCACCGCGCCGAAGGCCAGGACCGCCATGGCGATCCTCATCGACGGCGAGCGCTCGGCGATGTGGTGCTCGGGCCCCGGGAACCCCACGTCGGGGTCCTCCTCCTCCCCGGTCATGGGGTTGACCGGCGCGTCGGCGTGATGCAGGTGGCCCGCCTCGAGCTCGCGGGCCTGCTCCACCGGCTGGCCCAGGAAGGCGCGGAAGATCATCCGGAACGTGTAGACGGCGGTGATGAACGACCCCAGGTAGCCGAGCACGTAGAGCGCCCAGTGCCAGCCGCCGCGGTTGGCGACCGCCACCAGGATGTCGTCCTTGGAGAAGTAGCCCGAGAAGGGGGGGACGGCCGACAGCGCCAGGCCGCCGATGACAAAGCACCCGAAGGTGAACGGCATCGCCCGGCGGAAGCCGCCCATTCGATCCAGCGACTGGATCCCCGCCATGGCGCCGATCAGGGAGCCGGCGGCCATGAACAGCAGGGCCTTGAAGAAGGCGTGGGTGTAGAGGTGGAAGAGGCCGGCGGCGTAGGCGCCCGACGAGACGCCCATGATCATGTAGCCGATCTGGGACATCGTCGAGTAGGCGATGACCCGCTTGAGGTCGGTCACCACGAGGCCGATCGTCGCCGCGATCAGCATCGTCGCGCAGCCGATGATCGCGCCCACGTCCGCCGCCGCCGGGGCCTGCTCGAAGAGCGGGTGCATGCGGGCGATCAGGTAGACGCCGGCCGTGACCATCGTCGCCGCGTGGATCAGCGCGGAGACGGGCGTCGGCCCTTCCATCGCGTCTGGCAGCCACACATACAGCGGAACCTGGGCGCTCTTGCCGGTGGCGCCGATGAACAGCAACAGACAGATCACCGACAGGACGCCGAAATGCGCCGTCTCGACCGGCATCGTCGCCGCCGCGTTCTGGACCGCGCGGAAGTCGAACGTGCCGAAGGTG
>DATFPO010000187.1:0-13841 GCA_035264745.1 Solirubrobacteraceae bacterium
GCGCGAGAGCTCCGCCACCGAGATCACGTGGTTGCCGTGGTTGCGAAACGGCGGCGGCGTGGGGATGCGCAGCGCGCGCCGGGAGTTGAGCATCACGTAGACGGCCTCGCCGGTGACCTCGCCGTAGGTGGGCCAGTCGCCGGGCTCCGACTCCGGCAGCAGCTCGCTCATCACCGCCGGGCGCAGGATCGCTCCCGACAGGTTGTGGGCGCCGCACGTCTTGCCCTTCTCGATCACCGCCACCGGCACCTCGCCCAGCGACTCGGCCAGCCGCTCGTCCTCGCCCAGCAGCTGCATCAGGCGGATCGCGCACGCCAGCCCGGCCGGGCCGCCGCCGACGATCGCCACGCCCACCTCGATGCGCTCGTCCTCCGGATCGGTCGGAGGGCCGATGAACTCCGCGGTCGGGTCGACCGGCGGGGGGAACTCGTCCGGCACCACGACGCCCCCCGCTCGCCGGGAGCGGGCCGCCGGCCCGGAGGCGCCCACCGGCTCAGCCGCCCTTCTTGGCCTTCACGGCCTCGGCCAGCTTGGGAAGGATCTTGTTGAGGTCCCCCACGATGCCCAGGTCGGAGAACTCGAAGATCGGCGCGTTGGAGTCCTTGTTGATCGCCACGATGTTCTCGGAGCCCTGCATCCCAACCTTGTGCTGGATGGCGCCCGAGATGCCGGCGGCCAGGTAGAGCTTGGGCGCCACCGTCTTGCCGGTCTGGCCGATCTGGGCGGCGTACGGGTACCAGCCCGCGTCCACCACCGCCCGGGTGGCGGCGACCGCCCCCCCGAAGGCGTCGGCCAGCTCCTCGCACAGCTTGAAGCCCTCGGCCTTGCCCAGCCCGCGGCCGCCCGCGACCAGGATGTCGGCGTCCTCGATGTTGACGTCGGCGCCCCGCTGCTCGCCGCGCTCCACCATCTTGGCCTTGGTCGACCAGGGCGAGAGCTCGACCTCGACGTCCTCCACGTCGGCCGCGGCGCCGTCCTGCTGCTGGGCCTCGAAGGCGTTGAGCCTCCCGATGATGACCCCCAGGTCGCCGCTGTAGCGCGACTCGGACACCTTCGAGTCCTGGAGGATGGGTCGGCGCGCGACCAGCTTGCCGTCCTCCACGCGCACCTCGGTGACCTCCATGGTCACGCCCCCGTTCATCCTGGCGGCCAGGCCGGCGCCGATCTCGAAGCCGAGCAGGCCACCGCCGAACAGCGCGTAAGAGTGGCCTTGGTCGGAGATGACCTTGGCCATGACGTCGACCACCGGCTGGGCCAGCCCCTCGGGCGCCCGGGCGCGATAGACCTTGGCGGCCCCGTAGCCGCCCAGCTGCGCGCACAGCTCGTCGGTGAGATCCTCGCCTCCGACCACCACCGCGTGGCACTCGCCTCCCACCTCGGAGGCGAGGCGCCCGCCCTCGGTGACGGCTCCCAGCGAGTTCTTGTTGAACGCGCCCTCGTAGTGGAGCACGTAGACCAGGATGTCGGCCATCAGCGGGTCCTCCGGGCAGCGGGCGGGGTGAACCGGGCCATCTAGATCAGCTTCCTTTCCTCGAGCCAGCCGACCAGCTTCTCGACCGTCTCGTTGGTGTCCTCGTCCTCGATGATCTGGCCCGGCTCCTTGGCGGGCGGATCGTGGAAGTTCCCGCACTGCACGCGCGAGCCATCCTCGCCCACGCGCGAGGCCTCGATCTCCGCATCGGAGATCCCGAGGCTGTCGAGCGGCTTCTTCTTAGCGCCCATGATCGCCTTGAGCGACGGATAGCGCGGCTCGTTGATCGCGTCGCCCACGGAGATCACCGCCGGCAGCTCGACCGAGACCGTGTCGTAGCCGTACTCGGCCTGGCGCTCGCAGCGCAGCTGGCCGTCCTCGAGTTCGATCTTGATCACCTGCGTGAGGGACGGCATGCGCAGGTGGTCGGCCACCACCGCGCCGATCGTGTAGCACTCGCCGTCGTCGGACTGCTGGCCCAGGAGGACGAGGTCGGGCTGCTCCCGGGAGAGCGCCTTGGCCAGCGCGTAGCCGGTGGCGGCCACGTCCGAGCCGGCCAGCGCGTCGTCGGTCAGGTGCAGGGAGCGGTCGGCGCCGAGCGAGACCGCCTTGTGCAGCGCCCGGATCGCGCTGGACGGCCCCATGGTCATCGCCACCACCTCGTCGACCTCGACCTTCCCGCCCTCCTTGATCTGCATCGCGGCCTCGATCGCGTGGGTGTCGAACGGATTCAGGTTCTTCTCCCCGCTGCGGTCCATGCGCCCCGTCGAAGGGTCGATCCGCTTCTCGACGGCGGCGTCCGGGACCTCTTTGACCAGGACGCAAATCTTCACTGCAGGCCTCCTCTGGGCGAACGGAAGCTGGGCATCCTATTTGACTGACTAGTCAATCGTCGTCCGCCGCCCGACCGCGCCGGCCGCCCTACCGTGCCGCTTCCGTGCGCCTGGCGCCCACCGCGTCGCGGATGAAGTCCACGATCTGCTGGGTGGGGGCCCCGGGGGTGAAGACCTCGGCCACCCCGAGCCGCTTGAGCTCCTCGATGTCGTCGGCGGGGATCGTCCCGCCCACCGTCAGCACGACGTCGTCAGCCTGCTCGGCCCGCAGCAGCTCCGCCACCTTGGGGACCAGCGTCATGTGGGCGCCCGAGAGGATCGACAGGCCCACCGCGTCGGCGTCCTCCTGCACCACGGTCGCGACGATCTGCTCGGGGGTCTGGTGCAGGCCGGTGTAGATCACCTCCATGCCGGCGTCCCGCAGGGCGCGGGCGATGATCTTGGCGCCGCGGTCGTGCCCGTCCAGGCCGGGCTTGGCGACGACGACGCGGATCTTGCGGTCGGAGTGAGGCGCGGCCATCGGGGCGGAGGAGGCGAGCGGCGGGCGGCCGCGGGCCGCGGGAGATGATATTGGGACGGCGGGAGCCCGGCGCGCCGCCTCAGAACACCGGCGCCTCCGCGTAGGTGCCGAACACCGCCTGCAGCGCCTCGACGATCTCCCCCTCGGAGCAGTGGGCGCGCGCGGCGTCCAGGAGGGCGGGCATCAGGTTCTCGTCCGGGCGGCCGGCCGCCTGCCCGAGCGCCGCCAGGGCGGCCTCCACCTGCGCCGAGTCCCGGGCGGCCCGCACGGCGCCGAGCCGCCCGACCTGCTTGCCCTCCAGGGCGGGGTCGATCCGCAGGATCTCCAGCGGCGGCTCGCGCTCGGCCACGTGGCGGTTGACGCCGACCACCACGCGCTCGCCCCGGTCGACCTCCTGCTGGTAGCGGAAGGCGGAGTCGGCGATCTCCCGCTGGGGGAAGCTGCGCTTCACCGCCTCGACCATGCCGCCCAGCTCGTCGATCTTGGCGAAGTAGGCATAGGCCTGGCGCTCCATCTCGTCGGTCAGCGCCTCCACGAAGTAGGCGCCGCCCAGCGGGTCGATGGTGTTGGTGACGCCGGACTCGTGGGCGATCACCTGCTGGGTGCGCAGCGCCAGTCGGACGGCCTCCTCGGTGGGCAGCGCGAGCGCCTCGTCGTAGGAGTTGGTGTGCAGCGACTGCGTCCCGCCCAGCACTGCCGCCAGAGCCTCGATCGCGGTCCGCACGACGTTGTTGAGCGGCTGCTGGGCGGTGAGCGACACGCCGGCGGTCTGGGTGTGGAAGCGCATCAGCCACGAGCGCTCGTCCCGGGCCCCGAACGTCTCGCGCATCTCGCGGGCCCAGATCCGGCGGGCCGCGCGGTACTTGGCGACCTCCTCGAACAGGTCGATGTGGGCGTTGAAGAAGAACGACAGGCGCGGAGCGAAGTCGTCCACGTCGAGCCCCCGTCCCACCGCCTGCTCGACGTAGGTGATGCCGTCCTTAAGCGTGAAGGCCAGCTCCTGCGCCGCGGTCGCCCCCGCCTCGCGGATGTGATAACCGGAGATCGACACCGGGTGCCAGCGCGGCATGTGGCGCGAGCACCACTCGATGAGGTCGCCGACCAGGCGCATGGCCGGGTCGATCGGGAAGCACCACTCCTTCTGGGCGATGTACTCCTTGAGGATGTCGGTCTGGATCGTCCCCGACAGGCGCTCGGCGGGCACCCCGCGTCGCTCGGCCGCCACCACGTAGAACGCCAGCATGATCGCGGCCGGGGCGTTGATGGTCATGGAGACCGAGACCTCGTCGAGGGGGATGCCGGCGAACAGCGTCTCCATGTCGTCGAGCGTGTCCACCGCCACCCCCTCGCGCCCCACCTCTCCCAGCGACCGCGGGTGATCGGAGTCGTGGCCCATCAGGCTGGGCATGTCGAACGCGGTGGAAAGCCCGGTCTGGCCGTGGTCGAGCAGGTACCGGAAGCGCTCGTTGGTCTCCTCGGCGGTGCCGAACCCGGCGAACTGGCGCACCGTCCACAACCGGCCGCGGTACATCGACGGGTAGACGCCGCGGGTGAACGGATACTCGCCCGGCAGCCCGATCGACTCCGCGGAGTCGGCCGGCAGGTCCTGCTCGGTGTAGAGCGGGTCGATCGGCTGGCCGCTCACCGTGCTGAACGGGGCGTCGCGCTGACCGCCGGCGGCGAACCTCTCCCGGTACCAGCGCTCGGCGTCGGTCATCTGCCGCGGCTGGGTGGCCATGGCCGAAGTCTACGGCGGCCTCCCGGCGGCGGCCCGGTCGGTCAGAGCTTGTCCAGCACCTCCTGGGAAACGCGCTCGCCGGAGCGGACGGTCCCGTCCATGTAGCCGTTCCAGTAGGCCGAGGTCTCGGTCCCGGCCCAGTGGATGCGCCCGGCCGGCTCGCGGATCGTCGGCCCGTGCGCGACAGGGCGCCCGCCGTGTCAGTCCCTCGCCGCCTCGCCGAGCAGGGCGCGGGCGATGACCAGGCGCTGGATCTCGCTCGTGCCCTCGTAGATCTCGGTCACCTTGGCGTCGCGGTAGTAGCGCTCGGCCGGGAACTCCCGGGTGTAGCCGTATCCCCCCAGGACCTGGATCGCCTCGCCGGTCTGGCGTCGGGCGACCGCCGAGGCGAACAGCTTGGCCTGCGCCCCCTCCACGGTGTGCGGCCGGCCGGCGTCCTTGAGCCGGGCGGCGCGCCAGGTCAGGGCGCGCGCCGCCTCGATCTCGGTCTGCATGTCGGCGAGCTTGTGCTGGATCGCCTGCAGGCGGCCTATCGGGGCGCCGAAGGCGCGGCGCTGCCGGGCGTAGCCGGTGGCCAGCTCGAGCGCGGCCTGGGCGATGCCCACCGCCTGCGCCGCGATCCCGATGCGTCCACCGTCGAGGGTGGAGAGCGCGATCCGGATCCCCGCGCCGGCGGCGCCGAGGCGCTCCGCGGGCGTGCGGTCGAGGACTAGGTCGGCGGTGCTGGACGAGTTCAGCCCCAGCTTCTCCTCCTCGCGGACGGCGGCGAAGCCCTCGGCCCCCCGGCGCACCACGTAGGCCGAGATGCCGTCCCCCGGATGGTCGCGGGCGAACACGATGAACGTATGGGCGTGCGATCCGTTGGTCGTCCACTGCTTGGCGCCGCTCAGTCGCGCGTCCCGGGCGACCGTGCGCAGCGCCGAGGCGTCGGAGCCGGCCTCGGGCTCGGTGAGGGCGAAGGCGGCCAGCTCGTGGCCCTGGGCCAGCGGGGGCACCAAGCGCTCCACCTGGGCGCCCGACCCGTGGGCGAGGATCGGCAGCGTCCCCGCGCCGGTGTGGACCGCGACGGTGACGCCCACACCGGCATCGGCCCGCGAGAGCTCCTCGATGGCCAGCACGTAGCTCAGGTAGTCGGCGCCGGCGCCACCATGACGCTCGGGCACGCAGACGCCCATCAGGCCCAGCTCGCCCAGCTGGTCGAACACCTCGCGGGGGAAGCGGTGCTCCCGGTCCCACTCGGCGGCCCCCGGGGCGACCACCTCGTCCGCGAAGCGCCGGGCGAGGTCTCTGATCTCGCGCTGCTCGTCGCTGAGGTCGTGGCTCATCGGCGCGCCAGGACGCGGGCCGTGCGCGACGGCCCTCGTCGGCGGGCCATGATGCTCCCCACGCCGCCGGCCGCGGCCGCGGTCAGCGCCGCTCCGCCGATCTTCAGCCGCCGGCCCAGCGTCTCGAAGCGCACCACCTCCCAGCCCTCCTCACGGGCCACACGGGCCAGCGCGATGTCGGGGTTGACCGCGACCGGGTGCCCCACCGCCCGCAGCATCGGCAGATCCGACTCGGAGTCGGAGTAGGCCCACGAGGCGCCGAGGTCGATCCGCTCCCGGGCGGCCAGGTCCCGTATCGCCTCGGCCTTGCCCTCGCGGTAGGTGAACGGCCCGCCCGGACGTCCGGTGTAGACGCCGTCCACCGACTCGTAGCGGGCCCCGATCGCCCCGTCGAACAGCAGCACGTCGGCCAGAAGGTCCGCGATCTCCTGCGACGCCGCCGTGCAGATGTAGGTCCGCCTTCCCGCGTCCTGGTGCTCCCAGGCCAGGCGCAGCATCTTCGGGTAGACCTTGGGCAGCAGCCCGGTGAGGATGTCGGGCCCCAGCCGCTGCAGCTCGCGCACACGCACGCCCCTGAGGTCCTCCAGCGCCCGCTGGCGCAGCGCCTGCGTGGCCTCGTCGGTCGACCCCCGCAGCCGGAAGCGGAGGTTGGCCAGCGCCCCGCGCGCCACCACGCGCCGGCTCATCATCCCCGCGCGGTACGCCGCCCGGACGAACTGGAGGGCCGACGACCCGGCGATCAGCGTCCGATCCAGGTCGAAGAACGCCGCCCGCGAGTCGTTGGCCACCTCACCCGCCGCAGCGCTGCCGGGCGGCCGGTCAGGCGGCGCCACCGCCACCCTCTTGGTGGGGGAGCGGATGGTCGTCAGCCGGGGAAATTGCCGTGAGAGCGCGAGGGCGAAGCCCGAGGGCTCGACAGCGGCCCCCGGCGACGACCTCCGCTCCCCTCACCCGACCACGTCGACGATCACTGCGTCGCCCTGCCCGCCGCCCGAGCAGATCGCCGCGCAGCCCTTCCCGCCTCCCCGCCGGCGCAGCTCGAGCATCAGCGCGCCCAGGATGCGAGCGCCCGACGCGCCGATCGGATGGCCGATGGCGACCGCGCCGCCGTTGACGTTCACCTTCTCCTCGTCGATCCCCAGCACGCGGATCGAGTTCAGCGTCACCGAGGCGAACGCCTCGTTGATCTCCCACAGGTCGATGTCGCCCGCATCCAGGCCCGCCTTCTCGAGCGCCAGCTTCGCCGCCTTGGCGGGGGTGCGGGCCAGGTAGGCGAAGTCGTCGGCCACCTGGGCCTGGGCGACGATGGTGGCCAGCGGCGACTTGCCGTTGCTCTGCGCCCATTCGTCGCTGGCCAGCACCATCGCGCCGCCGCCGTCGTTGACCCCGGGCGAGTTGCCCGCGGTGTGGCTGCCGTCCTTCATGAAGATCGGCGGCAGCTGGGAGAGCGCTTCGAGGCTGGTGTCGCGCCGCGGGCCCTCGTCGACCTCCACGACCGTCTCGCCCTTCTTGCGGTCCTGGATGGTGACCGGGACGATCTCCTCCGCCAGGCGCCCGTCGTCGGTGGCCTCGATCGCGCGCTCGTGCGAGCGCAGCGCCCAGCGGTCCATGTCGGGGCGGGTCATCTCCAGCTCGGCCGCCACCTCCGACGCCTCGTGGGCCATGTGCTTGCCGGAGAAGGGATTGGTGAGGCCGTCGTGGATCATCGCGTCGATCGCCTTGGCGTCGCCCATGCGGAAGCCGAACCGGGCGTCCTTGAGCAGGTAGGGGGCGTTGGACATGGACTCCATGCCGCCACCCACGGCGACCTCGACGTCGCCGGCGCGGATCGCCGAGTCCATCAGCCCCGCCGCTCGGATTCCCGACGCGCAGACCTTGTTGATCGTCTCCGAGGGCACTTCCTTGGGGATGCCGGCCTTGACCTGGGCCTGGCGCGAGGGGATCTGGCCCTGCCCGGCCTGGATCACCTGCCCCATGACGACGTGCTGAACCTGCTCGGGGTCGACCTCGGCGCGCTCCAGCGACGCCCGGATCGCCGTGGCGCCGAGCTCGGTGGCGTCCAGCTTGGCCAGCCCGCCACCCAGCTTGCCGATCGGCGTGCGGGCGGCGGACAGGATCACGGTCTGTGGCATGGGCGGGCGGCCTCCGGGTGGCTGGCTTTGGGAGGGGGAATGCTAGCGGCGGGTATCTTGCGGCCCGCGTGAAGGTCGAGGCCGCCACCGATCCGCCGCTGGAGACCGGCGCGGACACCATCGCCATCGGGCTGTTCGAGGGCGAGGCGGTCACCCACGACCTGGAGGGCGGGCCGCTGCAGCAGCTGGTCGACTCCGGGGAGGCCCGCACCGGCCTGCGCCGGCTGGCGGTCACCCATGCGCAGGGACGCCGGTGGCTGCTGGTCGGACTCGGAAAGCGCGACGACCTCGACGCCGAGCGCGCCCGCGCGGCGGCCGGCGTGGCGCAGGCTCGTGCCGGCGAGCTGGGTGCCCGGGCGCTGTGCTGGGAACTGCCCCATGACGTGGGCGACGATGTCGCCGGCGGGCTGGTCGAAGGAACCGTGCTGGGCGCCTACCGGTTCGACCGCTACAAGGGCGATCGCGACGACGGTCCCCGACTCGAGCGCCTGGTGGTCAGCGCCCATCACGACGTCGGCGGGCCGGTGCGCACCGCGGCGGTGCTCACGGCGGCCCAGAACCGGGCGCGCGATCTCCAGAACACCCCGTCGAACGACATGACGCCCAGCCGGCTGGCCGAGCAGGCCAGCGCGCTGGCCGACGAGCACGAGCGCGTCTCGGCAGAGGTGCGGGGGCGGGAGGGGCTGGAGGAGCTCGAGATGGGGGCGTTCGCGGCGGTGGCCCGGGGCAGTGACGAGGAGCCGGCGCTGATCACCCTGCGGTACGAGGGGCCCGACCCCGCGGGCCCGATGCTCGGCCTGGTCGGCAAGGCGGTGACCTTCGACACCGGCGGGATCTCGATCAAGCCCTCGGCCAAGATGGCCGAGATGAAGTTCGACATGTCGGGTGGGGCCGCGGTCATCGGGGCGGTGGACGCCATCGCCGGCCTGGAGCTGCCGGTGCGCCTGGTGGCGGTCATCGGCGCCACCGAGAACATGCCGTCCGGCCACGCGGTAAAGCCCGGCGACATCGTCCGCGCCCGCAACGGGACCACCATCGAGGTCAACAACACCGACGCCGAGGGGCGGATGGTGCTGGCCGACTGCCTGGCCTGGGCGGTCGAGCAGGGAGCCGAGCGGCTCGTGGACCTGGCGACGCTGACCGGGGCCATCATCGTGGCCCTCGGCTCCACCCACGCCGGCCTGTTCTCCAACGACGACGCCTGGGCCGGCCAGGTCGAGGCGGCAGCGCGGGCGAGCGGCGAGTCGGTGTGGCGCCTCCCTCTGCACCCCGAGTACGCCGACATGATCAAGGGCCGATACGCGGACATCGTGAACGCCCCCGAGGAGCGCAAGGCCTCCTCGATCACCGCCGCCGAGTTCCTGGCGCGCTTCGTCGGCGGCGTCCCCTGGGCCCACGTCGACATCGCCGGGACCGCATGGGACCTCAACCGGCCCTACGCCGCCAAGGGCGGCTCGGGGTTCGGCGTGCGACTGCTGGTCGAGCTGGCCCGCCGCGCCGCCGCCGGCTAGCGATCCGGTCGGCGCCCTACAGCGCCAGCAGGCGCAGGAGCTTGCGACCCAGCGCCCGGTTGCCGACCACGCGCACCCGGCGGTTGGCCATTCGGGCCAGGGCCGCCCGCCCCCGACGGCTGGCCGGGTTGGGCACGCCGCCCACCAGCGGCGCGGTCGTCAGGGCGACCACGTGCGGCAGGCGCCCGCTTATGACCAGGTCGGGCTGGCGCGCGGGCCCGTCCTCGACGGTGACCGCCTCGAGATCGAACACCAGGCGCACCGGCGACAGGTCTTCCTCGAAGCGCAGCTCGATCTCGCCGTGGATCTGGCGAGCCACGGCGGGGCGGCGGTGTATCCCGCGCTCCACCAGCGCGTAGATGCTGGCGGCGATGCCGTCGTCGGTGACGGCGCCGAGCCGCAGCGGACGAGCCTCGGCGAGGGCGGGCTGGGGCACTCCGGGCATGGTAGGCGCGGGGCCTGTCTCCGCTCCGGCGGCTCGGCCCGCGGGCATCCTCTCGGGTCCCCCGCGCTCGTGTCCAACCGCACAAGACAATGATGTTTCACGGACGAGCCGGGCGGGGAGACGATCCGCTGGGACGGCATGCCGGTCACCATCGTCCAAACGCTGCGAGAGCGCGCCGCAGCGCGCGCGGCCGAGCGTGGCCGCGGGGCGGCGCGTCAGGCCCTGCTGCTGCTGCCGCTGCTGGCCGCGGTGCTGCTCGCCTACGTCTACCGGGCCGAGCTGTTCGGCCTGGACGCGCCCGTGCGCGTCGCCGGGCTGTTCGTGGTCGTGCTGCTGGGCTGGGCGTTCGCCCGCAGCGTCGGCCGGGCGCTCGGCCCGGTCCTGTTCCGCCGCTTCTCGCCCTCGACGGCCGGCACCCTAGGCTTCTTCATCCGCCTGGCCACCCTGGCCCTGGTGGTGGGTGTGGCTCTCTACGTCTCGGGGCTCCCCGCCAGCCAGCTCGTGCTGGGTGGCGCGTTCGCCGCCGCCATCCTCGGCCTGGCCGGCCAGCAGACCCTGGGGAACCTCATCGCGGGCATCGTCCTGCTCAGCGCCCGGCCGTTCCGGCTCGGGGACCGCATCCGCCTGGAGGGCGGGATGCTGGGCGGCAACCACCAGGTCGAGGGCATCGTCAGCTCCCTGGGCCTGCTCTACACCACCCTGGCGCCGGACGAGGAGAGCATCACGGTGCCCAACACCGCGCTGGCCGAGGCCGAGGGGAACATCATCGTCCCCAACAACCTGGTGCTCGCGTCGACGATCGTGCCTCTGGGCGAGCTGGCGGCGGTGGAGCTGCGCGTGCGGCTGCCGCGCGGGGTGAGACCGAGCGAGATACAGGACCGCGTGGCCGATGGGGTGTCGGTCACCCTGCGCTCCCCTCCGGAGGTGGACATCGAGCAGATCGACGCCCAGGGCGTGATGGCCCGGATCGCGGCGCGTCCCGAGGCCAAGACCGACGGCCCGCAGCTGGCCGACGAGGTGGTGTCGGCGATCGAGGGCCTGATGGACGGCGAGCCGGCCTCAAACGGCCGGCTGGACGGCGACCGCCCGCGCCAGCCCCAGCCAGTGGCCTAGGGCCCGCGGCTCAGGTGTCCACCCGCTCGGGCTGGCCGTAGACGGGCTTGCGCCACGGCGGCACGACTGCGAAGCCACCCCGGCGCGTGCCGTCGCCCAGCCGCTCGATCGGCACCAGCGTCACGCCGTCCGACTCGGTCCGCCGCTCGGCACCCGGGCCGTCCACCAGGTGGCCGGCGTGGCTGCCGCGCGAGACCCGGGTCCACCCGGTGACCGGCGTCCACGCCCCCGTGCGGCGCACGGGAACTTCCTGCGGCAGCTCGTTGAGGTTGGGCCAGCGAAGGTAACCCGAGTAGCCGTGGTGCGCCGAGGCGCGCGCGAACACCCGGCCGTCGGGAGCTACCCGGACCTGGTAGCTCTCCCAGTCTTGTTAGGGTGAGTAGACCATGAAGCCGCTCGCCGGCTACCGTCGGGTCAGCGACGTGGGGGACCGCGACGAGCGACTGCGTTCGGATGCGTTGCAGGCGGAGCGCATCCTGCGCCACGCCCGGGCGCAGTCGCCGCCGCTGGACGTCGTGATGCTCGACGCCGAACTGGACCAATCGGGCAACCGCGCGCACCGTCCGATCCTCGACGCCGCCCTGCGCGGCATCGCCGACGGGCGCTACGGCGGGATCATCGTCGCGCAGCTTGATCGCCTCTCCCGACTGAGCCTCCAAGACGCGCTCCGCATCATCGACCACATCGAGAAGGACCTCGGCGGCCGCGTCGTGTCGGTCGGCGATGGCTTCGATGCCTCGACGCCGGCCGGCGAGGCGAGCCGGAACCTCATCCTCACTATGGGCCACATGCAATGGCGCATCTACGCTGACGGCTTCGCCCACGCCAAGCGCGACGCAGTCGAGCGCGGCGTCTGGCCGCCGCCCAAGGTTCCGCTCGGCTATCGCTGTACGCGCATCGTCGACGGGGGCGACGGCGTCCTGAAAGCGGACCCGGCCACACGCCGCATCGTGTTCCGGGCGTTCGAGCGGCGCGCCGCCGGAGCCCCGTGGAGTGAGATCGCAGACATACTCGGGTTTAGCGTCTCCGGTGCGCGGGCGGTCATCCGAAACCGCGCGTACTTGGGCGAGGTCCGTGTACGCGATTGGGTCAACCCGGCCGCCCACGAGCAAATCGTGCCGCTGGACCTCTGGCAGGCCGCCCAGCGTTTCCAGCCTCGTCCACCGCGCGGAGCGAAGAAGGCGCCGGCACTTCTTGCGGGGATCATCCGATGCACCGGCTGCGGCAGAGCGATGACCTTCGATCTTGGGACCGGCTATCGCTGCCACGCCCGGAACTCGAACGGGCGGTGCCAGTCTCCGGCCATCATCGCGGCGAGCAGAGTCGAGCCGTATGTCGAGCGGATCGCGCTCGACTTCCTGCGTGATCTCCGCTACGCGGCGAGCGTCGACGAGGAGTTGTCCGAAGCCCTCGCCGAACTGCGCGGACTTGAGGCAGAGTTCGCGGCTTTCCAGCAAAAGACCAGCGCCCTCGACGGCGATTTCGTCCCCGGCCTCCGAGACCGGCAGGCGAAGATGGAGCGAGTCAAAGCTCGGATCGTCGCTGCGAGAGATCGATGGCAATCCGACCTCCCATCCGGCGACCTCGATTCGCTCTGGCCAAAACTCCGTGCTGATGAACGGGGGCATGTCCTACGCGGCTCCCTCGGCGTTGTCTGGGTTCGTAAGGGACGGGGTGATGTTGCCTCCCGCGTCCGGGTTATCGCCCACGGCTACGAGCCCCCGAACCTCTCGCGTCCCGGCAGTGGCGCGATCCGCCCCGTCGAGCCCGTCGACTGGCCGGAGGGTGACCTCCCAGGCGAGTTGCGGGTTGCGGCCGCGGAGCACGTCTAGCACGCGCGCAGCACCGTTCTTACGGGCGGCTTCCATACCGCGGTTCACGAACGCACCCCCCGCGGCAGGACGGCGAAGGTAAGGCGCGCCGGCCGCTGCCGGCAGGGTCGCGGCCCAGCATTCGAGACCACGAGCCGGAGTCGAGGCCGGCGACGCGGTCGGCGCGAACTCACGTCGTCCATCCCACGTTGCGGGTCCGTCACGGCAAGGGGGACAAGAGCCGCACGGTCGGACTCGACGGCCAAGCTCAAGCCCTTGTCTCCCGGTGGGTCGATCGCCGGCACGGCCTGGGCATCAACGGGCGGCGGCGACTGCTCTGCAAGCTGGACGGTGGACCCCTCGATCAGTCCTACGTCCGTCACCTACTCCGTCGCTTGGCGGGCAAGGCCGGTATAGACAAGCGCGTGCACCCCCATGGCCTACGGCACACCTATAGCGCCGAGCTCGCACGCGAGGGCGTGCCAATGAATGTCCTGCGGGATGCGCTTGGGCATAGCTCCCTCGCAACCACTGATCGCTACCTGCGGGACGTAGCGCCAGTCCACGTCATCGAGACCATGCGCCGGCGCGAGTGGGCGCTGTAGCCCGGTGCCGTCTGAGACCGAAGCCCCTTGCCGATCCGGTCGGTAGGCAAAGGGAGAGGGATCATGCTTAGCGATCCCTGTTTCCCAAGGAGTCGGGAGGCTCGGGCTAGCGGCGCGCTCGCGCCCTGCCTGGCGCCAAACGCGCCCTACTCAAAGCACTGCTGGTACGGCAACCGCCACTTCCACAGGTAATAGCGCGGGAACGCCCGAACGAACCCGGGGCCGCACCTGTACCCCAAGTCGGTCCCGACCGAGCTACGTGGCGATGGGGTTTCCGGCGCCCTTCGGGAGCTGGCAGACCTCTGCCGCCACTGCGGGATTACTCGCATTTAAGCGA
>DATFPO010000188.1:0-8167 GCA_035264745.1 Solirubrobacteraceae bacterium
CGCCGCAACGCGGTCGACGGGCCGACCGCCGAACGTCTGCTGGAGGGCTTTCGCGCGTTCGAGGCCGACGCGGAGGCGCGCGTGCTGGTCGTCACGGGCGGAGGCGAGCTGAGCTTCTGCGCGGGCGCCGACCTCAAGGCCCTCGAGACGTTCGGCCCGCGACTGGCGGCGCCCGAGGGGCCGCTGGGCTTCACCCGCCTGATCCCCTCCAAGCCGGCGATCGCGGCGATCTCCGGGTGGTGCCTGGCCGGCGGCCTGGAGCTGGCTTTGTGGTGCGACCTGCGGATCGCCGCCGAGGGCTCGACGCTGGGGTTCCCGGAGCGCCGCTGGGGGGTGCCGCTGATCGACGGCGGCACCCAGCGGCTGCCGCGGCTCGTCGGCCTGGCCCGGGGGCTGGACATCATCCTCACCGGGCGCATGGTGGAGGCACGGGAGGCGCTCGGCATCGGGCTGCTGACCGAGGTGGTCCCGCCCGGTCGCCACCTCGAGCGCGCGCTGGAGATCGCCGAGCGGCTGGCCGCGTTCCCCCAGGACACCATGCTGGCCGACCGGCGGGCGGCGATCGAGGGGCTGGGGCTTCCGCTGGAGGCCGGTCTGGCCATCGAGGCCCAGAGCGGCGCCCGGACGTTCGCCACCGCCCTGGAGGGCGCGGGCCGCTTCGCGTCCGGCGAGGGGCGCGGTGGCGCCGGCGCCGGTGTCTGAGCCGCCGGCGCACCCGGTGCCCGAGCTGCTCACCCCCTCCCTATAGGCTTGATCGAGCGGCATGGGACGGAAGCGATGACCTACTTCGTCACCGGAGCCACCGGGTTCATCGGACGACATCTGGTCGAGCGGCTGCTGCGCCGCGACGGCCAGATCCAGGTTCTGGTGCGGGAGGGCTCGAGCGCCAAGCTCGACGACCTGATCGACCGCTGGAGCGCCGCCGCCGGACAGGACGTCCGCGAGCGGATCGTCCCGGTCGCCGGGGACCTCGCGAAGCCTCGCCTGGGGGTGCCGGACGACGTCGTCGAGAGCCTGCGCCAGAACGTCGACCACTTCTTCCACCTGGCCGCCATCTACGACATGACTGCCGACGACGAGCTCAACCAGAAGCTCAACGTGGGCGGAACCGGCCACGCCGTCGAGCTGGCCAACGCGGTCGAGGCCGGCACCTTCCACCACGTCTCGTCGATCGCGGTGGCCGGCCTCCGCAAGGGCCTGTTCCGGGAGGACATGTTCGAAGAGGACCAGCCGCTGGACCACCCCTACCACCGCACGAAGTTCGAGGCGGAGCGGCTGGCGCGCACCCAGGTCGAGGGGAGCTGGCGGGTCTACCGGCCGGCGATCGTGGTGGGCAACTCGCAGACCGGCGAGATGGACAAGATCGACGGTCCGTACTACTTCTTCACCGCGATCAAGACCATCCGGCACTACCTGCCGGAATGGACCCCGCTGGTCGGCCCCGAGCTCGGCTACACCAACATCGTGCCGGTCGACTTCGTGGCCGCGGCCATGGACCACATCGCCCATCAGCCGGGGCTCGACGGGCAGGCCTTCCACCTGACCAACCCCAGGTCCCAGCGCTCGGGCGAGGTCCTCAACGCCTTCGCCCGGGCCGCCCACGCGCCGCAGCTGGCCATGCGCGTGGATGCCCGGCTCCTCGACGCGCTGCCCAAGGGCACCCTCTCCATGCTGATGAAGCTGCCCCCGGCCAGGGACGTGCGCCGCACCATCCTCGCCGACTTCGGCATCCCCGATGGCGTGCTCGAGTACGTCGGCCTGACCGCCGAGTTCGACACCCGTGACACCGAGCGGGCGCTGGCCGGCTCGGGGATCGAGGTCCCGCCGCTCGACGGCTACGCCGACCGCCTGTGGGACTACTGGGAGCGCAACCTCGACCCGGATCTGTTCAAGGACCGCTCGTTCGAGGCCGCGGTCAACGGCAAGACCGTCCTCATCACCGGGGCGTCGAGCGGGATCGGCAGGGCGACCGCGCTCAAGGTCGCGGCCGCCGGGGGCGTGCCGCTCCTGGTCGCCCGCAGCGAGGATCGGCTGACGGAGACCAAGCAGGAGATCGAGCAGCAGGGAGGCAGCGCCTACGTCTATCCCGCCGACCTGTCGGACATGGACTCGATCGACGACATGGTGGAGCGCGTCCTGGCCGAGCACCCCGCGATCAACGTCCTGGTCAACAACGCCGGGCGCTCGATCCGGCGGGGGATCGCGCTCTCGTACGACCGCTTTCACGATTTCGAGCGCACGATGAAGATCAACTACTTCGGCGCCATCCGCCTGACCATGCGGCTCCTGCCCCACATGCGCGAGGGCGGCGGCGGCCACGTCGTGAACATCTCCTCCATCGGGGTCCAGACCAGCCCGCCGCGCTTCTCCGCCTACGTCGCCTCCAAGGCCGCGCTCGACGGCTGGACCCGGTGCGTGGCCTCGGAGGTTGTCGGCGACGGCGTCACCTTCACCACGATCCACATGCCGCTCGTGCGCACGCCGATGATCGCCCCCACCAAGATGTACGACGCCTTCCCGACCATCACCCCGGACGACGCGGCCAACCTGATCTGCGAGGCGATACGCGCCAAGCCCAAGCAGATCAACACCCGCCTCGGGACGTTCGGCGAGGTGGCCTACGCCCTGGCGCCCAAGGCGGTCGACCAGATCCTGCACATGGCCTACAAGGTGTTCCCGGATTCGGGCGCGGCCCGCGGCGAGAAGGACACGGACGAGAAGGCCTCCGTCGAGCAGATCGCCATGGCCAACCTCATGCGGGGCGTGCACTGGTAGGCGGCCGCCGCGGCCGGGCCGCCGCCGCCAGGGCCCTGGCCGCCGGGCTGGCCATCGCGGCGATCGGGCTGGCCGCCTGTGGGGGAGGAGGCAGCCAGCCGCGGGCGACGCTGCTGCTCGACTTCACCCCCAACGCCGTGCACACCGGCATCTTCAGCGCGGTGGCGCGCGGATACGACCGCCGCGCCGGCGTGCGGCTGGTCGTGAGGCAGCCGTCCGCCTCGACCGACTCGGTCAAGCTCCTGGTCGCGGGCCGCGCCGACGCGGCGGTGCTGGACATCCACGACCTGGCGATCGCGCGCGAGCGGGGGCGCGACGTGGTCGGTGTCCTGGCGCTGGTCGAGCGCCCGCTGGCCGCCGTGCTGGCGGCTCCCTCGGTGCACACCCCCCGGCAGCTCGAGGGCCGGCGGGTGGGCGTGACGGGGCTGCCCAGCGACGATGCGGTGCTGCGCTCGATCGTGCGGGGCGCGGGCGGCCGGCCCAGCCGGGTGAGGACGGTGACGATCGGCTTCAACGCGGTCGCCGGCGTGCTGACCGGACGGGTGGCGGGAGCCACCGGATTCTGGAACGTCGAGGGCGTGGCCCTGCGCCGCCGCAGGCCGGATTACCGCGAGTTCCGGGTCGACTCCTACGGCGCCCCGCCGTATCCCGAGCTGGTGGTCTGCGTCACCCGCCGTACGCTGCGCCGGCATCCCGAGCTGGTGCGCTCGCTGCGCCGCGCGCTCACCCTCGGCTACCGGTTCGTACTGGCCCACCCGGCGGCCGGCGTGCGCGACCTGACGGCGAGCGCCACCGGCCTCAGCCGGTCGGTGGCCGCGGCTCAGCTGGCCGCGGTGAGCCCCGCGATGACCCTCGACGGCCGCTTCGGCGTGCTCGACCCGCGGCGACTGCGCGCCTGGGCGACCTGGGAGGCCCGCTTTGGGATCGTCCGGCGCCCGCCCGACGTGGCACGGGCGTTCGAGCTCTCCGGCGCCGGCCACGGCGCCCCCGGCTGAGCGGCTACCGGCTCAGATCCGGAACACGGGGATGAGCCGCTCCTCGTGCTCGGCCTCGATGCGCGCGACCACCTCGATGTGCTCCTCGAGCCCCGAGCCGCGCAGCTTGGTGGCCAGGAGCTCGTCGACCTGGAAGATGCCGGCGCTGTTGGACATCAGGATCTCCACCCGCACCGCCCGGTCGCGCCCGGCCGAGATCTTGACCTCCTCGATCGCGTAGGCCGAGAGGGAATGGATGTTGCGGTGGCCGGCCTCGAACGGCACCCGCGAGCGGCCGCGGGCCATGTCCAGGGCGTCGGCCACCCGGACCACCCCGGCCTCGACGGTGAGCGGCGTCCCGTCGCGCCGGTGGCCGATGATCGCGTGCATCGCCTCGGCCACCACGATCGACCGCTCGGGCTCCTCGTAGATCCCGGCCAGCAGGTCGCCCAGCTTGTCGGCGGTGAGGAACAGCGAGTGGGCCTCGTGGTCGGCGCGGTGGACCTGCATGCCGACGCAGTGGAACAGGGCGGCGGCTGCGATCACCACCTCCGCGTCGCGCTCGCTCATCCCGTAGTCGGCCACCATGGCCGGCGTGACCCGCCGGCGGAACAGCAGCCGGGCGATGCGCAGGGCGATGTTCACCACCACCTGGATGTGGACCCACGAGTGGTCGGACATCCCCAGCCGGCGGCTGGCGTTGACCGCCGACACGTGCCACCAGGCCTTGAGCTGGTCGTCGCCGTTGACCGCGTCCAGCAGGCGATCGAGCCGGCGGTTTCCGCGGGTGGGCGCGGCGATGCGCACATCGGCCAGCGCCGCCCGCGGCGGCTGCGGCCTGTGCGCGTTCACCGCCGCCTCCGGGTCATCGGAGGCGATGTTGGCATGATTGCCGGTGTGACGGGCGCCGGAGCCGAAACCGGGCTCATGCAGACGCCGGCGATCGAGGTCCGGGGGCTGCGCAAGCGCTACGGCGACGTCGAGGCCGTGGGGGGAATCGACTTCGAGGTCCGCCGGGGGGAGGTGTTCGGGCTACTCGGGCCCAACGGCGCCGGCAAGACCACCACGGTGGAGATCCTCGAGGGATACCGCGAGCGGACCGAGGGCCAGGTCTCGGTGCTGGGCCGCGACCCCGCCCGGCGCGAACGCGAGCTGCGCGAGTGCGTCGGGATCGTCCTGCAGAGCTCAGGGATCTACCGGCACCTGACCGTGCGCGAGGCGCTCGACCACTGGGCCGGCCTGTATCCCGCTCCGCGCGACGTGGACGAGGTGCTGGCGCTGGCGGGGCTGGCCGATCAGTCCGGTCAGCGCACCCGGCGGCTGTCGGGCGGGCAGCTGCGGCGCCTGGACTTCGCCCTGGCGCTGGTGGGCGACCCCGAGCTCATCTTCCTGGACGAGCCGACGACCGGCTTCGATCCCGCCGCCCGCCGCAACGCGTGGGAGACCGTGCGCTCGCTCAGGGCGCTGGGCAAGACCGTGCTGCTCACCACCCACTACCTGGACGAGGCGCAGGCGCTGGCCGACCGGGTGGCGATCATCAAGGCGGGGCGGATCCTGGCCCAGGGCGATCCCGCCTCCCTGGGCCCGGGCGGCCAGCGCTACCGGATCTCGTACCGCAACGGCGACGGCGGGCTGGTCGAGCGCGAGACCCACGATCCCACCGCGCTGCTGCACGAGCTCACCGCGGCGGCGATGTCCCGCGGCGAGCGCCTGGAGCAGCTCACCGTCACGCGCCCCACCCTCGAAGAGGTCTATCTGGAGCTGACCACCGATGCCTGAGCTGGCGGCGCTGACCTGGCGCCAGTACCGGCTGGAGCGGCGGATGTTCTGGCGCAACCCGTCGGCCGCCTTCTTCAACTTCGTGCTCCCGCTGCTCTTCCTGGCGGTGTTCGGGCTGGTGTTCTCCTCGAGCCCGGGCAACCTGGCGGTGCTCATCCCCGGGATCGCGGGGATGAGCATCATGGCGACCACCTTCAACGCCCTGGCCTTCAACATGACGTTCCTGCGGGAGCAGGGGGTGCTCAAGCGCATCCGCGGGACCCCGCTGCCGTCCGGCGCCTATCTGGCCGGCATCGCGCTGAGCGCGATCACCAACACCGCCCTTCAGATCGCCATCGTGGTCCTGGCGGCCTGGGGAGTGTTCGGGATCGGGCTGCCCAAGGACTGGCTGGAGCTGGTGGTGTTCACGGCGGCGGGCGTGGTGTGCTTCGCCTCGCTGGGCGTGGCGCTGTCCCACGTCATCCCCAACTTCGAGTCGGCAGCGGCGTACGTCAACTTCGTCTTCCTGCCGGTGATCATCTTCTCCGGGGTGTTCTACGACGTCGACAAGGCGCCCAAGTTCGTGCGCGACATCGCCGAGGGCCTGCCCCTCAAGCACCTGATCGACGGCCTATCGGGCGCGCTGGTCACCGGGCGCGGCCTCAGCGCCAACCTCAGCGCGCTCGGGGTGATCGCGGTCTGGAGCGCGCTCGGCCTGCTGCTGGCGGTCCGGGGCTTCAGCTGGGACCAGCGCCGGGCGTGATGGCCCCGCTCGCGCTCCTGTACGACATGCACGGCAACCTGGCCGCCCTTCGCGCGGTGCTGGACGACGCCCGCGGGCAGGGCGCCGCCAGCTTCGTGCTCGGGGGCGACTACGCGCTGTTCGGTCCCTGGCCCGCGGAGACCCTGGCCGCGCTGCGAGACCTGCCGCGGGCCAGGTGGATCCGAGGCAACGGGGAGCGCTGGACGGCCTCGCCGGACGAGGCGCCCGAAGACCCGGTGGTCCAGGGGGCGATCGCCTCCTGCCGCGAGGCGCTGGGGCCCGAGGCGGTGCGCGAGCTCGCCCGCCTGCCCGAGACCGCGACCGAGGACGACGTCCTGTACTGCCATGGCTCCCCGGCCTCCGACGTGCGCTCGTTCATGCCCGAGCCCGCGGACGACGAGCCCGAGCTGCTGGAGGGCGTGCATGCCAGCCGGCTGGTGTTCGGGCACACCCACCTCCCATTCCGGCGGGCGGCGGGGGGCGTCGAGCTGGTCAACCCCGGCAGCGTCGGCATGCCCTTCGACGGCGACCCCCGCGCCGCCTACGCGCTGGTGGCCGCCGACGGCGAGGTCGAGCACCGGAGGGTCGACTACGACCATCTGGGAGCCGCCGTCGCGGTTCGCGACCGCTTAGACGGCGAGTGGACGCAGACGGTCGCGGGCCGGATCGAGCGGGCGGCGTTCTAGCCCCGGCCGGGCCGGGCACGCCGGCGGACGGCTCGGATAGGGTCGGCGCGTGAAGCAGCTCGCGGACGGGCTCCACCAGCTGGCGGGCTTCCCCCCCAACGCGATCAACGTCTACCTGATGGGCGACGTGGTGGTGGACGCGGCCAGCCGCCACGCCGCCCGCCGGATCCTGCGCCAGCTGCGCGGAAAGCGGGTGGCGGCCCACGCGCTCACGCACGCCCATCCGGACCACCAGGGCTCCAGCGCCCGGCTCTGCCGGGAGCTGGGCATCCCCTACTGGTGCGGGGCGGGCGACGTGGCGGCCGCCGAGAGCGGCGACATCGTCCGCTACCAGCCCGACCGGCCGATCAACCAGGTCATGCACCGGCTGATGAGCGGACCGGGACACCCGGTGGACCGGTCGCTGCGGGAGGGCGACGAGGTCGCGGGGTTCACCGTCGTGGAGGTGCCCGGGCATTCGGCGGGCCACCTGGCCTACTGGCGGGAGGGCGATCGCACCCTGGTGCTGGGTGACGTGATCAACCACATGGACGTCCGGACGGGGATCCCCGGGCTGCACGAGCCGCCGGCGGCGTTCACGCCGGACCCCGCCCGCAACCGGGCGTCCGCCCGTCGCCTGGCCGCCCTGGAGCCGGCGCTGGTCTGCTTCGGGCATGGCACCCCCCTGCGCGACACCGCCCGGTTCGTGGATTTCGTGGCCGCCCTGCCCGAGTAGCCCGACGACGGGGCACCGCCGGGCAAACCGAGCGTTTGAACGGCCCCGTTCCCGTCTATATGGCTAGGTGCGGACCTCGTTTGGACCCCAATCGGCCCGGGGGACCGCCATTCGTCCCTTGTCACCTCGCACCCGCCCCGAACGACTCGGGCTCACCCTCAGCCTGCTCGGACGTCGTCGCGTGCCCGCCGGCTGACCGATGGGCTCCGCGGCACTCCGGGGAGTCAGCGCCCTGCGGGCCACCGGCCCTCCCGACATGCTGCTCGGGCTCGAGGGCCGACCCGAGAACGTGGCCCTGGTCCGCCAGGCGCTCACCGGGCTGGGCGGGGCCCTGCGGCTCGAGGGGGCGGTGCTGGCCGACGTGAAGACCGCCGTCAGCGAGGCCTGCAACAACGTGGTCGTCCACGCGTACGGCGGGGAGCCGGGACCGATGGAGGTCTACGTCCGTCCGCACGGCGACGAGCTGGTCGTGGTGGTGCGCGACGACGGTGAGGGA
>DATFPO010000189.1:0-10485 GCA_035264745.1 Solirubrobacteraceae bacterium
GACGGACTCAAACGAGCAGCTGCTCTGCTCCTTCTGCGGCAAGTCGCAGAGACAGGTCAAGAAGCTGATCGCCGGCCCCGGCGTCTACATCTGCGACGAGTGCATCGATCTCTGCAACGAGATCATCGACGAGGAGCTCACCGCGCCGCCGAGCTTCGACATCGAGAACCTGCCCAAGCCGCGCGAGATCTACCAGGTGCTCAACGAGTACGTGGTCGGCCAGGAACAGGCCAAGCGCACGCTGTCGGTGGCGGTCTACAACCACTACAAGCGCGTGCAGATGATGCAGTCCGACGACCAGGAGATCGAGCTGCAGAAGTCCAACATCCTGCTCCTCGGTCCCACCGGCTGCGGCAAGACGCTGCTCGCGCAGACCCTCGCCCGCATCCTCAACGTCCCGTTCGCGATCGCCGATGCCACGGCGCTCACCGAGGCTGGCTACGTGGGCGAGGACGTCGAGAACATCCTGCTCAAGCTCATCCAGGCCGCCGACTACGACGTCAAGAAGGCCGAGACCGGGATCATCTACATCGACGAGGTGGACAAGATCGCGCGCAAGGCGGACAACCCGTCGATCACGCGCGACGTGTCGGGCGAGGGGGTGCAGCAGGCGCTGCTGAAGATCCTGGAGGGCACCCAGGCCTCGGTCCCGCCACAGGGTGGGCGCAAGCACCCCCACCAGGAGTTCCTCACCATCGACACGACCAACATCCTGTTCATCTGCGGCGGCGCCTTCGCGAACCTCGACAAGGTGATCGAGCGGCGCATCGGCCACAAGGGGGTCGGCTTCGGCGCCGCGATAAAGCCGAAGGTCGTGCGCGACACCGGCGAGATCTTCGAGCGCTGCCTGCCCGAGGACCTGATCATGTACGGGCTGATCCCCGAGTTCATCGGCCGCCTGCCGGTGGTCTCCGCGATCCATCAGCTGTCGCGCGACGACCTGGTGCGCATCCTCACCGAGCCGCGCAACGCCCTGATCAAGCAGTTCCAGCGGTTCTTCACCTTCGACGGCATCGAGCTGGTGTTCGCCGACGACGCGCTGACGTCGATCGCCGACAAGGCCCTGGAGCGGGAGACAGGCGCGCGCGGTCTGCGCTCGATAATCGAGGAGACCCTCCTCGAGGTGCAGTTCGAGCTGCCATCGCGCCGTGACGTCAAGAAGTGCGCGGTTACCCGCGAGACGATCGAGAAGGGCCGCAAACCCACCCTGGTCACCGAGGCGGCCCCCGAGGACGAGCCGCTGACCGCCCACGAGGAGTCGGCCTAGCGGCAGTCCGATCGGACCGCGAGGCGGCGCAGGGCGCGCCATACACTTGCCTCGCCGTGTCCGAGCTGGAATCGAAGACCCGCTACGACCCCTCGGAGGTCGAGCCGCGGATCATGCGCCGCTGGCTCGACTCCGGCCTGTTCCACCCCACTCCGGAGGGGACGGCGGCGGAGAACTATTCGATCGTGATCCCCCCGCCCAACGTCACCGGATCGCTGCACATGGGCCACGCGCTCAACAACTCGATCCAGGACGTCCTGATCCGGCACCACCGCTTGCGCGGACGGCGCACCAAGTGGATCCTCGGCACCGACCACGCCGGAATCGCCACCCAGACCCAGGTCGAGCGGGCGCTGGCGGCCGAGGGGAGCTCGCGCGAGCAGCTGGGCCGCGAGGCGTTCATCTCCCGGGTCTGGGACTGGCGCGAGCGCTACGGCTCGACCATCATCGACCAGCTCAAGCGGCTGGGCGCCTCCTGCGACTACCAGGACGAGCGCTTCACGCTCGACCCCGGCTACGTCGAGGCGGTGGTCACGGTGTTCGTCGAGCTCTACCGCAAGGGGCTCATCTACCGGGACCGCTACATCGTCAACTGGGACCCGGGGTCGCGCTCGGCGATCTCCGATCTGGAGGTCGAGGAGCGCGAGGTCACGAGCACGCTGTACTCGATCGACTACGACCTCGAGGGCGGCGGCAGGGTGACGGTGGCCACGGTCCGCCCCGAGACGATGCTGGCCGACACCGGGGTCGCCGTGCATCCCGGCGACGACCGCTACCGCGCGCTGGTCGGCGGCGTGGCGATCCTCCCCCTGGTGGGTCGCCGGCTCCCGATCGTCGCCGACGAGCACGTGCGGCCGGAGTTCGGCACCGGGGCGCTGAAGGTCACGCCCGGCCACGACCCGCTCGACTTCGAGATCGGGCATCGCCACGGCCTGGAGCAGGTCAACGTCATCGGCGAGGACGGCCGCGTGACGCCGGCGGCCGGGGAGCGCTTCGCCGGGCTCACCACCGCCGAGGCCCGCGAGGCGGTCGTCGCCGCCCTGCGCTCGGAGGGCCGGATCGCCGCCGAGGCGCCCTACGTACACGAGGTGCCGTACTCCCACCGCTCCGGCGAGCGCATCGAGCCCCTGGTGTCCCTTCAGTGGTTCATGGCCATGAACCAGCTCGCCCAGCCGGCGATCGAGGCGGTCGCCTCGGGAGCCGTCCGGATCCACCCGGAAAACCACCGGCGCGTGTACCTGGACTGGATGGACAACATCCGGCCCTGGTGCATCTCGCGCCAGCTGTGGTGGGGCCATCGCCTCCCCGTGTACTACTGCGAGGGCTGCGGGCACACCCACGTGAGCGCCGACCCGCCTCGGCGCTGCGAGGCCTGCGGAGGGCCCGTGCGCCAGGACGACGATGTCCTGGACACCTGGTTCTCGTCCGCGCTATGGCCGTTCGCCACCCTGGGCTGGCCGCACGACACCCCCGGGCTGCGGGCCTTCTATCCCACCGACGTCCTCCTGACCGCCCGCGACATCCTGTTCCTCTGGGTGGCGCGAATGATCATGATGGGGATCGAGTTCACCCGCGACGTCCCCTTCCACGACGTCTACGTCCACTCGATCATCCAGGCGCCGGACGGGCGCCGGATGTCCAAGTCGCTGGGCACCGGCATCGACCCGCTGGAGGAGATCGAGCGTCACGGCGCCGACGCCGTCCGCTTCGGGCTGCTGGCCATGTCCTCGAGCCAGGACGTGCGCTACTCCCCCGAGAAGATCGAGCAGGGCCAGCGCCTGGCCAACAAGCTGTGGAACGCGTCCCGGCTCGTCCTCCTCAACGTTCGCCCGGACGTGGCGCCGGAGCCTCGGCCCGAGACGCTCGAGGATCGCTGGATCCTCTCCCGGCTCCAGCGCGCCAAGCGCTCGGTGGCGAGTCACGTCGAGCGCTTCGACTTCTCGCACGCCGCCCTCGGCCTGTACGACTTCATCTATGGCGAGCTGTGCGACTGGTACCTCGAGCTGGTCAAGCCGCGCCTCTACGACGACGAGGCTGATTCCGGCGCGGTGTCGGCCACGCTGCTGCACGTGCTTGGCGAGACGTTGGCCATGGCCCACCCCGTGATCCCGTTCGTGACCGAGGAGATCTGGTCCTACCTGCCCGGCGCCGATGGGCTGCTGGCGGGCCACCGGGCGGCGGACCCTGACGACGGACTGGTCGACGACCGGGCCGAGGAACAGGTGGGGCGGGCGATCGAGGCGGTGCGCGAGGTGCGGGGCTGGCGCGATCGCGTCGGGGTCACGGCTCGCGATCGGGTGCCCGCGCGTCTGGAGGCGGCCGGCTACGAGGTAATGGCCGACCAGGTCGCCCGGCTGGCCCGGCTCGACCTGTCCCCGGACGGCGGCGATCCGGTCGCCCGCGTGACCATCCCCGGCGGCGCGGTCCTGGTGCTGGCCGGCGGGGGCTTCGACCCCGAGGCCGCCGAGCGCCGCCGCGCGCAGCGACGCGACGACCTGCAGGCCGAGATCGCCCGCAGCGAGGCCAAGCTGGCCAACCAGGGCTTCGTGGCCAAGGCGCCCGCCGCCGTGGTCGAGGGGGAGCGCGAGAAGCTGCGGCGGCTGCAGGGCGAGCTCGAAGCGCTGTGAGCGCGTGGTCGGCCGCCCAGGCCGAGGAGCACCTGCTCGGGCTGGAGCTGTTCGGCGTGCGTTTCGGGCTCGAGCGCATGCGCCGCCTGATGACCGCGCTGGGCTCGCCCCAGCGCCAGTTCGCCTCGATCCACGTGGTTGGGACGAACGGGAAGTCCTCCACTGTCCGCATGGCGGCGGCGATCCTCGAGCGCCACGGGCTGGCGGCCGGGGCCTACGTCTCGCCCCACCTGATCTCGTTCGCCGAGCGGATCCGCATCGGTGACCGTGAGCTCGAGCCGCAGGCCTTCGGCGCCACCGTCCAGCGGGCGGCGCGGGCCGCCGCGATGGTCAACCGCACGCTGGCCGATGGCGAGCGGGTCACCCAGTTCGAGCTGCTGACCGCGGCCGCCTACAGCGCCCTGGCCGCGCGCGGCGTGGACGTGGCGGTGATCGAGGCCGGGCTGGGCGGGCGCTACGACGCCACCAACGTCATCCCCTCGCGGGTCCAGCTGCTGACCAACGTCGGGCTCGAGCACACACGATGGCTGGGCCCGACCATCGCCGACATCTCCCGCGAGAAGCTGGCGGTGGTCCGCGACGACTCCACCCTGGTGGTCGGAGCCCTGGACCCGGCCGCGGCCGCGGAGGCGCGGGCGGCGGCCTCCGCGCACCGAGCGCGCCTGGTGCCGGCGCCGACGTCGTGGGACGGCGGCCCGCTGGCGGCGCGAGGCGCCTTCCAGCGGGGCAACTTCGCCCTCGCCCGCGCCGCGGTCGAGGCGTTCGCCGGACGCCTGGACGAGGCCGCGGTCCGGGCTGCCGCCGCCGGCGTGGCGGTTCCCGGACGCTGCGAGGTGGTCGGGCACGAGCCGCTCACGATCCTCGACTGCGCCCACAACCCGTCGGGCGCCCGGGCGCTGGCCGACTCCCTGCCCGAGGTGGTGGAGGGCCGACCCGTGGTCGGCGTGCTGTCGATCCTCGACGACAAGGACGCGGCCGGCATGCTCCGCGCGCTGCTGCCATGCTGCCGATCGGTGATCCTGACCTCGAACCGCCACCCCCGGGCCCTGTCGCCGGCCACCCTGGAGTCGTTGGCGCGCCAGGTCAGCTCCGGCGAGCCTCCGCTGGAGCTCGAGCCCGACCCCCAGCGGGCGCTGTCGGATGCGCGGGATCGGGCCGGGCGGGACGGCGCCGTCGTCGCCACCGGATCGATCTATCTGGTCGCGGACCTCGTGCGCTCGAGCGACGCCAGGGCCTCCACGCTGTGAACGACGACCGCCCGCAGTTCCTGACCATGATCGCCTTCGTGGCGGTGGTCGTCGCGCTGGTCATCCTGGTCTTCTTCGGGATCGGTTACCTGTTCGGGCGGCTGTTCCTCTAGCCGAAGCCGGCGCTCCGCGGCTGGTGGGGCGCCCCGCCGGCAAGTACACTCGGCCGCCCCATGGGCCTCCTGGGCGTCTTCGGAATCAACGACGGCGGGCTGAGCCTGGTGGTCAATCTTCTGATCGTCTGCCTGGTCGCCGTCTGGTTCGCGACGATCTACTGGACCCACGCCGACGCCCAGCGGCGCATCGCGGACCCCACGCTGGTCAACTGGGCGACCGCCGCGGCGGTCTTCCCGTTCGTCGGTGCGCTGGTCTACATGATCGTGCGACCGCCCGAGTACCTCGAGGACGTCCGCGAGCGCGAGCTGGAGATGCAGGCCGCGGAGGCGCGGCTGTACGGCGCCGGGTTCGGGCTGTGCCCCCACTGCGACGCGGAGATCGAGCGTGACTTCGTGCGCTGCCCGAGCTGCATGCGTCGGCTCAAGGAGCGCTGCGACTCGTGCGGGCGTCCGCTCGAGCCCGGCTGGCGCCTCTGCCCCTACTGCGAGGCCGAGGTCCGTTCGCCCGAGGCGCGCCGGCCCCGGCGGCGCCGGGCCTCCGAGGCGAGCGCCGACCAGCCCGCGTTCAGCGAGGCGCCGCCCAGCAGCTAGCCCGGGCGCCGCGCTCGGCGAGCAACCACTAAGGTCCCGCGCCGCGATGGAGCGGACGCTCGTCCTCGTCAAGCCGGATGCCTTCTCGGCGGGACTGACCGGCGAGATCATCTCGCGCTTCGAGCGCAAGGGACTGCGGATCGTGGCCCTGCGCCTGATGACCATGGAGACGGACATGGCCCGCGAGCACTACGGCGAGCACGAGGGCAAGCCCTTCTTCGGCGAGCTGGTCGAGTTCATCACCTCGGGCCCGCTGGTGGCGATGGTCCTGGAGGGCGGCCAGGCGGTCGCCGCGGCGCGTCAGGTGATCGGGGCGACCGACCCCCTCGAGGCGTCCCCCGGATCCATCCGCGGCGACCTGGCGATCGAGGTGGGCACCAACCTGGTGCACGGCTCCGATTCGCCTGAGACCGCCCGTCGCGAGTGCGAGCTGTTCTTTCCCGACCTCGGGTAGGGGGCACGGGGGACCGCTGGCGGGCGAGCTGATCCTGGCCTCGGCCTCGCCCCGGCGGCGGGCGATCCTGACCCAGCTCGGGATGCCCTTCCGGGCCGTGGCGGTCGAGGTGGACGAGGTCGAGGAGGGCGATCCCGAGCAGGTCGCCCGCGGCAACGCCGCCCGCAAGGCCAGGGCGGCGGTGGGCGCCGCCGGACCGGCCGACACCGTGCTGGGCGCCGATACGGTGGTGGCGCTGGACGGGCGGATCCTGCCCAAGCCCCGCGATCGCGAGCAGGCCCGAGCCTGGCTGCGCTCCCTCTCCGGGCGAGAGCACCTGGTGGTGAGCGGGATCTACCTGGTCGTCGCCGGGGCGCAGCGCGACGCCGCCTCGGCCACGAGGGTGCGCTTCCGATCCCTGACCGAGGCCGAGATCGAGTGGTATCTGGGCACCGGCGAGTGGCGGGACAAGGCCGGCGGCTACGCCATCCAGGGCCGCGGAGCGGCGCTGGTGGCGGCGATATCCGGCGACTACTGGACGGTGGTGGGGCTTCCTGTGCCCACCCTGCTGGAGCTTCTGGGCCCCGGGTTCCTGGCCGGCTCCTGAACCGGCCGGCCGTGTGCGGGTGCAGCGATTTCGCGCCCGCGCGCCGGTTCGGGGCGCCCGGGCGGCCGGCACCCTTTCGCTACACTGGCCCGCTGCGCGGCCTCGCTCTCCGGACGTCGGCTGTTCGTCGCACGAGCCGTCCGCAGGCGCGTTCCCTCTGAGCAAGACGCATGGGCCTGATCTCCTACCTGACCGGCTTCGGTGGCCGCGACATGGCGGTCGACCTGGGCACCGCAAACACGCTGGTCTACGTCCGCGGCCGGGGCATCGTGCTGTCCGAGCCCTCGGTGGTGGCGATCGACTCGCGCAGCGGCGAGGTCCACGCCGTGGGGATCGAGGCCAAGCGGATGCTCGGCCGGACCCCCGGGACGATCTCGGCCATCCGTCCCCTCAAGGACGGCGTGATCGCCGACTTCGACGTCACCGAGGAGATGCTGCGTCACTTCATCCAGAAGGTGCACCAGAATCGCTGGGCGCACCCGCGGGTGGTGGTGTGCGTCCCTTCAGGGGTCACCGGCGTGGAGAAGCGGGCGGTGGAGGAGGCCTGTCTATCCGCCGGCGCCCGTCAGGCCTATCTGATCGAGGAGCCCATGGCGGCGGCGATCGGCTGCGGGCTGCCGGTGGGCGAGCCGACCGGGAACATGGTGGTCGACGTGGGCGGCGGCACCTCGGAGGTGGCGGTGATCTCGCTGGGCGGGATCGTCGTGTCCCAGTCGATCCGGGTGGGCGGGGACGAGCTCGACGAGGCGATCATCAACTACGCCAAGCGCGAGTACAAGCTGCTCATCGGCCAGCAGACCGCCGAGGAGGTCAAGCTCGAGATCGGGTCGGCGTATCCGCTGGAGGAGGAGGTCCAGGCCGAGATCCGAGGCCGGGACATGGTCACCGGGCTGCCGAAGACCATCGTGCTCACCAGCGAGGAGATCCGCCAGGCGCTCGAGGAGCCTCTGGTCCAGATCATCGACGCGGTCAAGGAGACCCTCGACCGCACTCCGCCGGAGCTGGCGTCCGACGTGATGGACCGTGGGATCATGCTCGCCGGCGGGGGCTCGCTCCTGCAGGGCCTCGACGATCGCCTGCGTGAGGAGACGCAGATGCCCGCCCACCTGGCCGAGTCACCCCTGACCTGCGTGGCCGTCGGATCAGGGCGTTCGCTCGAGGAGTTCGAGGTCATCCACCGGACCAGCAAGAATTCGAGGAACCGCCGTCGCCGCTACTAGCGACGCGCTGCGGTCTCTTCGCCCAACTTGAAGGCAAACTTCCCTTGTACAAGCAAACGGTCCGCAGACGGCGGGCGGTGCTCGCGCTGCTCGTCGCCGCGTCCCTAACGCTCCTAACCGCATACTTCGGCGAGCCCGCCGGTGGCGCCCTGCACGCGCTCCAGCGCGGCGTTCTCCAGGTGCTGGCTCCCATCCAGGAGGGTGCGGGAGTCGCGCTCAAGCCGGTGCGGGACCTGGCCGGGTGGTTCGGCGACACCCTGCACGCCCGCAGCGAGCGTGACGAGCTGCTGCGCGAGCGCGACGCCCTGCGCCAGGAGGTGATCAGCAACGAGACGGCGGTCGCCGACAACCAGCGGCTGCGCCGGCTCCTCGACCTCGACCGCACCGGGATCTCCGCCTACCAGCCGGTGACCGCCACGGTGATCGGCCGCTCGCCGACCGTCTGGTACGCGACGCTGACCATCGACCGCGGCAGCGTCGACGGCGTGCGCGTCGATCAGCCGGTGATCAGCGGAGACGGTCTGGTCGGGAAGGTCACCGCGGTCAGCCACGGCGCCGCGCAGGTCACCCTGGTCACCGATCACACCAGCGGCGTGTCGGCCCGGGTGGTCGCGCCGCGCGTGAGTGACCGGGCCAACGGGGTCTACGGCGTGGTGCAGACGGCGGTGGGCGACCCCCAGGACCTGCTGCTCAACTTCGTCTCCCGCACCTCGCAGCTCAGCCGGGGAGACCGGGTGGTGACGGCGGGCACCCGCTCGAGCCGGCTGGAGTCCCTGTTCCCGGCCGGGATCCCGATCGGTGTCGTGGCGCGCGTGGACGACGCGGAGGTGGCGCAGTATCAGCGGGTGCACATCAGGCCGTTCGCCGACCTCCAGCGCCTGAACTTCGTGCAGGTGCTCACCCGTCCCGCGGTGACCCCCTCGGCGCGGGCCCAGTCGCCATGACCCTCTCGTCCCAGCTCCTGGGCCGCCTGGCGCTGATCTGCCTGGCCGCCGGGCTGCTCCAGATCGCGACGGTCTCGCAGGTCACGGTGCTCGGCGTCCGGGCCGACCTGACCCCGCTGGTGGTCACCTCGGTCGGCCTGCTGTCGGGGTCGGTGGCGGGCGCCCTGGTCGGCTTCGGGCTTGGGCTGTTCGTCGACGTCGCGCTGCTGCAGACCCTCGGCATCTCGTCGCTCATCCTCCTGAGCGTGGGCTATGGCGCCGGGCGCCTGCGCGAGCTGCGCGATCCGGCTCACGCGCTCACCCCGGTGGCGGTCGGCGCCGCCGGCACGGCCGCCGCCGCGATCGGCTTCTCGCTCATCCAGTTCCTGCTCGGTGTGAACGCCCCGGTCAGCCTGCTCCTCATCCGCGAGATACTGGCCACCATCGTGCTGAACGCCGTCCTGGCGCTGCCCGTATACGCCGTGATCCGGCGCGTGCTGCTCCCCTTCCTGCACGGCGACCCCAGGCGCCGCCGCCGCCGCGCCTACATGACGGGCGGTCTGAGCCCGATCTCCCGCCCCTAGGCCGCCGTCGTCTGAATGCTCCAGCTCCAGGATCAACGCAAGGCGCCGATCACTCCGCAGCTGGCGCTGCGCGTGGCGGTGATGGCCGGCATCGCGCTGGCGATGTTCGCGATCGTCTTCTTCCGGCTCTGGTACCTGCAGGTGCTCTCGGGCGACAAGTACCTCACGCAGGCGAACGACAACCGGGTCCGCGACATCGTGGTGCCGGCGCCTCGCGGTGACGTCATCGACCGCAACGGAACCGTCCTGGTCGACAACCGGATCTCGATCGCCGTCCAGATCGAGCCCCAGAAGCTGCCGCCGCCCGGCCCCCGGCGGGCGGCGCTCTACCGGCGTCTCGGGCGGGTCATCGGCCTGTCGCCCGCACGCATCGCGCGCGAGGTCGTGCGCCAGCACACGGCCCTGCCCTACGCGATGATCACGGTCAAGCAGGACGTCCCGCCCGCGGTCCGCGACTACGTCCTCGAGCGCGAGAACCAGTTCCCCGCCGTGACGGTGCAGAAGGTCTACCTGCGCCACTACCCCCACAAGGAGCTGGGGGCGCAGCTGTTCGGGACGGTGGGCGAGATCAGCCCCAAGGAGCTGAAGCTGGCCCGCTTCCGAGGCGTGCACCAGGGGACGGTGGTCGGCCAGGGCGGCCTCGAGTGGACGTACGACCGCTGGCTTCGCGGCGTGCCGGGCGCGACCCGGGTTCAGGTGGACTCGCTCGGCCGCCCCAAGGGCGAGCTCGCCCTCCAGGAGCCCAAGCAGGGCAGGCAGCTCAAGCTCTCGGTCGACTTCGACCTTGAGCGCGCCGGCCAGCAGGCCATGTCCGAGGCCGCCGGCATCCCGATCGTCAACGGCGAGCAGAACCGCGGCGGCGCGTTCGTG
>DATFPO010000190.1:0-2735 GCA_035264745.1 Solirubrobacteraceae bacterium
TCGTAGACCATCTCCTCGTCGAGCTCACCGACGCGGCGGCCGTCCGGGAGGGTCACCGCGAACAGCCCGCGATCGGGAATGGTGCCGGCGTTGGTCACGGCCAGCTGGCGGGCGCCGCGCCGGGCCCGAATCGTCCCGGCGACGCGGTCCCACACGATCCGCGGGCGCAGCTCGCCGAACTCGGCCGACGGGTAGCGGCCGTCGAGCATGTCGAGCACGTTGTCGAGCTGGGCGCGCGACAGCTCGGCGTACGGATACGCGCGGGTGACCAGCGCGTGGAGGTGGTTCACCGTCACGGGCTCCTCGGACGACGCGGCGATGGCGACCACCTGTTGAGCCAGGACGTCGAGGGCGTTACGGGGCACCACCGTCGACTCGATCTCGCCGCGGCGCATGCGGCTCACCACGACGGCGGCCTCCAGCAGGTCGGCGCGGAACTTGGGGAAGATGACGCCGCGCGAGACGTCGTCGATGCGATGGCCCGCGCGCCCGATGCGCTGGATCCCGCGCGCCACCGACTTCGGGGACTCGACCTGGACCACCAGGTCGACCGCGCCCATGTCGATACCCAGCTCCAGGCTCGAGGTGGCGACCAGGCACGGCAGGCGTCCGGACTTGAGCAGCTCCTCGACGACCAACCGCTCCTCGCGAGCCAGCGAGCCGTGGTGAGCGCGGGCGATCTCCTCACCGGCCAGCTCGTTGAGGCGCAGGGCCAGCCGCTCGGCGCCCCGCCGATTGTTGACGAAGACGGTCGTGGACCGGTGCTCGCGGATCGCCTCGAGGATCTCCGGATAGATGGCGGGCCAGATCGAGCGGCGGGTGGCGTCGCCGGCCACCTCCTCGAGCTCCGGGCCCTGGTCGGGCTCGACCATCGACTCCACCGGGACCTCGATGCGCAGGTCGAGCGGCTTGGTGATCCCCGCGTCGACGATGGTGCACTCCCGCTCGGGACCGACCAGGAAGCGCGCCACCTCCTCGAGGGGCCGCTGGGTGGCGCTGAGCCCGATGCGCTGCAGGGGCCTGCCGGCCAGCGCCTCCAGGCGCTCGAGGGTGAGCGCCAGGTGCGAGCCCCGCTTGGTCGAGGCCACCGCGTGAACCTCGTCCACGATCACCGTCTCGGCGCCGGCGAGGACCTCGCGAGCCTGCGAGGTCAGCATCAGGTACAGCGACTCGGGCGTGGTGATGAGGATGTCGGGCGGATGGCGTCGCATCGCCGCGCGTTCGCGCTGCGGCGTGTCGCCGGTGCGGATCGCCACCGAGATATCCCCCCCGATCCCCCGCAGCGGTGCGCGCAGGTTGCGCTCGACGTCGTAGGAGAGGGCCTTCAGCGGCGAGACGTAGACCAGCCGGGTCGTTCGCCTGGCGTCCTCGGGGAGGGGGTTGGCCGCGAGGCGATCGAGGCCCCACAGGAAGGCGGCCAGCGTCTTCCCCGAGCCGGTGGGGGCCGAGATCAGGACGTTGTCGGAGGTGGCGATGGCCGGCCACGCCTGGCGCTGAGCGGGCGTCGGCTCGGCGAAGGCGGACTCGAACCACGCCCGGACGCGGGGGGTGAAAGACGACAGCGGCATGGGTCGAGAATACGCGCCGCTAGGTGGGCAGCCCGGCGAGCTGCCGAGCCCGGTGAAACACAGCGTCGGCCATCTGCGGCGTGAGCTTGCCCGTGAACGTGTTCTGCTGGGAGGGGTGGAAGCAGCCCAGCAGGCTCCAGCGCTCGTCCGGCAGCTCAGCGGCGTGGCCGAACCTCGGTCGCGGCCTTGGCGGCGGCCGTCCCAGCTGGGCCCGTACGCGCAGCGCGGCATCCCAGGCGAACGCACCCAGGCAGACGATCACCCGAACCCGATCCAGAAGCCTCAGCTCGGCTGCGGCGTAGGGCAGGCAGCGGTCGCGCTCGGCCGGCGTGGGCCGGTTGGCCGGTGGCGGGCAGCGGACCGCCGCCGCCACCCAGCTGTCGCGCAGGCGCAGGCCGTCGTCGCGGTGGCGTGACACGGGCTGGCTGGCCAGGCCGCAGCGCCACATGGATGCGAACAGGAAGTCGCCCGAGCGGTCGCCGGTGAACACGCGGCCGGTGCGGTTGCCCCCGTGGGCGGCGGGCGCCAGCCCCAGGACCATGATGCGGGCGCCCGGGTCCCCGAACCCGGGCACCGGCCGCCCCCAGTAGCTCCAGTCGGCGTATGCGGCCCGACGCTCGCGCGCGACCCGCTCGCGCCAGGCCACCAAGCGGGGGCATCGGCGGCACGCGATCACCTGGGCCTCAAGGTCGGCTAGCGCGGCGGCGGTGGCTCTCAAGCGGCGGCGGCCGGCGACACCAGGGAGACGATCAGTCGCTCGACCACGGGCTCCAGATCCCGGATGTCCTCGGGCACTCCCAGCCGCACCTGCCTCGAGGCGAGCTCGACCACGGCCCCCACGATGGCGAAGGCGTCGTCGGGTGAGGCCAGCCGCTTGATGTCATCGCTTCGGGCCGCCCCGGCGGCGTTCTCGGCGTCAATGACCGACGCGAACGCCGCCATGACGCGGTCGCGCCGCTCGGCCCCCCGCTCGCCGGCGGCCATGATCTCCACCAGCAGCGTCTGGGCGGCGGCGGGATACTGGGCCAGCATGTCGAGGATAGCGCGGGTCCCCGCGCTCAGGCGCTCGCGGGGATCGTCGCCGGCGTCCTGTGCGGCCTCGGCCATGGCGCCCAGCACCAGCGTGGTGGCCCGGTCGAACAGGGCCAGGATGCACTCCTCCTTGTT
>DATFPO010000191.1:0-18379 GCA_035264745.1 Solirubrobacteraceae bacterium
ACGGCGAAGTAGAGGATCGCGCCCACGGCGATCAGGAAGATCGAGGTGCCGATGCCCATGTCAGGGTTCCTTTCGACGGGTTCCGCCCTGGTCCTACCCGCCCGTGGCGGGTCGGAAGCCCGCGAGGTCGCGGCGCGGCGCTAGGTCGCCCAGCGCGCCGGTGTCCCGGGCGGCCCGGCGGGGCCGGTGGTCAGGCGCCGGTGGGAATGCCCTGGCGAAACCGGAAGACGTCGTCGGGGTCGTAGGCGCGCTTGACCGCCGTCAGGCGGTCGAGGTTGGATCCGTAGTAGGCCCGCTCCCAGCCCCGCAGCGAGGGGTCGATGAAGTTCTGGTAGGACGCGCCCGAGGCATGGGGCCGCAGCGCGGCCGAGAATCCCTCCAGCCAGTCGAGGTTGGCGGCGATCACCCGCTCCGGGTCCCGGTCGCCCCAGGCGGTGTCCTGCGCGATCAGAAGCCGCGAGTCGCGGTGGACGAACGCGGTGGCGGTCGGCGGGACCCGGTTCATCGCGCCGCCCCACGCGAACAGCGCCACCCCGCCCCCGTCGGGGTTGGTGCTGCCCGGCCATCTCTCCACCCAGCGCACCAGCGTGTCGATCGCCGACCCCGACAGGAACCGGTCGGCGTAGCTCGACTTCACCGCGAAGCGGCCCCGTGGCACGTTGTGGAAGAAGAAGTCCTTGGCCTGCCAGAACGTGCGGTCCGCGATCAGCCGGGCGGAGGGCGGCACCGCGCTGAGCACCGGGTCCAGCAGCGCGGTCAGCTCGCGGCTGGGGCCGAAGTACTGTCCCAGCGCCGATATCGACGGCTGCGGCCGCCCGTTGGGCGAGCCGGCGGCGGAGCTGCCCAGGCCGAACCGGCAGGAGAACTCGTCCGGCGCGCGCGCGATCACCCCCTGCAGCGCGTCCACCGCCTCCCGGGCGTGGCGCCAGTCCCACTTGAGCTGGTAGATCGACACCCGGCCGACCGGGTGGACGCGGAACTCGAACCGCGTGTTGACCCCGAAGTTGCCGCCGCCGCCGCCGCGGCAGGCCCAGAACAGGTCGGGACGCACGCGGTCGCTGCAGGTGAGGACCCGGCCGGACGCGGTCACCACCTCGGTCCCGACCAGGCTGTCCGCGGTCAGCCCCAGCTTGCGCGAGCTGAAGCCGAACCCCCCACCGAGGACCAGCCCGCTGATGGCGACGGTCGGGCAGCGGCCGGCGGAGAGCGCCACGCCGTGAGGCTGCAGGCCGGCGTACACGTCGGTGTTGCGGGCGCCGGGGCCGACCACGACCCTGCCCTCCGACTGGTTGACCTCGACGCTGCGCATGCGGCCCACGTCGATGATCAGCCCCGAGGTGGTCGAGTATCCGCCGTAGCTGTGGCCTCCGGCCCGGGCCGCGATCGGCACGCCGTGCTCGCGTGACCAGCGGATCGACTCCCGCACGTCGGCCGCTCCGGCGCACAGGGCCACCGCCGCCGGGTGGATGCCGCTGTAGCGACGGTTGAACGGCAGGCTCAGCGACGCATAGGCGGGCGCCCCGGGGCGCACCAACTGCCCGTCGAGGCGCCGGGCGAGCCTCCCCCAGTCTGCGTCAGTCGGCGCCGTCCGGCCACACGCGCTGAGCCACTCCAGCTGGGACGCCGCGGCGGCCGACAGGGCCAGCCCCCCCGCCCGGCGGACCAACTGGCGTCTGGTGATGGCGCCGGGCGCCGCGCCCACCGGGCGACCCTAGCCGACCTGACCCCCGCCGCGTCAGCGCAGCCGGCGGTACCTCCACACGCACAGCGGCACGAACACCACCAGGATCGCCGCGCACCACAGCAGCGTGCGGGCCAGCGGCTCGGCCACGTCCCCGCCGATCGCCAGCGCCCGGGCGGCGTCGGCGGTGGCGGTCACCGGGCTTATCGCGGCGAAGCCCGCCAGCCACGAGGGCATGGTCTCGACCGGCACGAAGATCGAGCTGGCGAACACCAGCGGGAAGATCGCGACGAACCCGGCCGACTGGGCGGCCTCCGGCGCCCGCGCGGTCAGCCCCACGAAGACGAAGATCCAGCTCAGCGCGAAGCTGAACAGCCCGACCACCAGGATCGAGCCCACCGCCTCGCCCGCGCCCTCCTGGAAGCGGAAGCCGATCACGTAGCCCGCCGCCGCCATGAGCACGATCACGAACAGGTTGCGGACCAAGTCGGCGATCGTGCGCCCGGCCATGACGGCCGAGCGCGCCATCGGCATGGAGCGGAAGCGGTCGATGACGCCGCGCTGCATGTCCTCGGCCAGTCCGATCGCCGTCTGGGTGGCCCGGAACGACACCGACTGGATGAAGATCCCGGGCAGCAGGAACTCCTCGTACTCGACCCCCCGCGGCAGCGACCTGCCCACCGATCCGCCGAACACGTAGGAGAACAGCACCACGAACATGATCGGCTGGATGGTCGAGAACAGCAGCAGCTGGGGCTGGCGCGTGAAGTGGCGCAGGTTGCGGACGGCGACCACCAGGCAGTCGCTAGCCGACCAGCGCAGGCGCTCGAGCGTCACCGCGGCGGCTCCTCTCGCTCGGCGAAGGCCAGCTCCCGGGAGAGGTGGTGGCCGTCGCCCTGCACCGCCGGCGCCTCGTCCTCGGGCGGGCGGCCGGTGAGGGTGAGGAACACGTCGTCCAGGGTCGGCCGGCGCAGGGCCAGGTCGCTGACCGCGATGCCCGTCTCCTGAAGCGCCCGGGACGCCTCGCTCATCATCGCCACCCCGTCGTGCGCCGCCGGAAGGGTGAGCTGGCGCTCGACCTCGGTGGGCTGAGGCTCGCCGCAGCCCAGCGAGTGAAGCGCCTGGTGGGCCCGCTCGCGGTCGGCGGGATCGGCCACGGTCACCTCGATCATCTGGCCGCCGACCGAGTCCTTGAGCTCATCGCCGGTGCCCTGAGCGATCAACCGACCGTGGTCGATCACCGCAATTCGGTCGGCCAACAGGTCGGCCTCCTCCAGGTGCTGGGTGGTCAGCAGCAGGGTGGTCCCGGCCCGCACCAGCTCGCGCACGACCTCCCAGATCTGGTTGCGGCTGCGCGGGTCAAGCCCGGTGGTCGGCTCGTCCAGGAACAGGATCGGCGGCCGGGTGAGCAGGCTGGAGGCGAGGTCCAGCCGACGGCGCATGCCGCCCGAGTACGTCCTGGCCGGGCGGTCGGCCGCGTCGGCCAGGTCGAAGCGCTCCAGCAGCTCGCCGGCGCGCCGCTCGGCCTCCCGGCGCCCGAGCCGGAACAGCCGCCCGAACATCCGCAGGTTCTCACGGCCGGTCAGGATCTCGTCCACGGCGGCGAACTGGCCGGTCAGCGCGATCAGCTCGCGGACGCGCTGCGCCTCGTGCACGACGTCGTGGCCCAGGACGCTGGCGCGGCCCCCGTCCGGCACCAGCAGGGTGGCCAGCACCCTGACCATCGTGGTCTTGCCCGCGCCGTTGGGCCCGAGCAGCCCCAGCACCGTGCCGGCCTGCACCTCGAGGTCGACGCCTCGCAGGGCGGTCGTCTCGCCGAAGCGCTTGACGACGTCCTGGGCTTCGACCGCGGGCGGCATGGCTCCCAGTATCTTGCCGACCGTGCCGATGCCGCTTGAGCTCGTGCTCGTCCGCCACGGCGAGAGCGAGGGCAACGAGGCGGTGCGCCGGGCCAGGGCGGGCGACGAGTCGCTGCTGGAGCGGCTGCGCCAGCGCCACAGCTCGTTCTGGCGGCTGACCGATCGGGGGATCATCCAGGCCAGGCGCTCGGGCGAGTGGCTGCGCGACGCCTTCCCGGAGGGGTTCCACCGCTACTACGCGTCGGAGTACGTCCGGGCGATGGAGACCGCCGCCTGGCTCGGGCTGCCCGAAGCCGAGTGGATGCTGCATCCCGATCTGCGCGAGCGCTCCTGGGGGGATCTCGACCGCCTCACCCCGGAGGAGCGCCGCGAGCGCTTCGCCGCCTCGCTGGAGGAGAAGGCGACATCGCCGTTCTACTGGCGCCCGCCCAACGGCGAGTCCATGGCCGATGTCTGCGCCCGGTTGGTCGGCATCCTTCACGCCCTGCGCCACGAATGCTCGGAGGGCAGCGCCATCCTGGTCTGCCACGGCGAGGCGATGGGCGCCTTCCGGGCCAAGCTCGAGCAGATGTCGCAGCTGGACTACGAGCGCTGGTCCACCGATCCGGCCGAGAAGATCGCCAACGGCGAGATCGTCCACTACACGCGCCGCGACCCGCACTCGGGCGAGGTGACCGAGCACCTGGAGTGGCGGCGCTCGGTGGTGCCCGGCGACGAGGGTCGCTCCAAGCCCTGGGAGCGGATCCGCCGACCTCGCTACGACGCCGAGGGCCTGCTGGCCGCCGCCGACGAGGTCCCCCGCCTGGTCTGAGGGCCGGCCTGGGCGATCGCCGCGCCGCCGCGGACGGGCTCGGCCGGATACAACTAGGCCCATGCGCGGGATCGAGCGACAGACCTCGATCTACCTGGGCGGGGTGAGCGGCGGGCGCCCGCGGGTGCCGGTCGCCTTCGCCGCCCTGGAGGAGGCGGGGCGCGAGGCGATGTCGCCGGAAGCGTTCGCCTACGTGGCCGCCGGGGCCGGGAGCGAGCGGACGGTGGAGGCCAACCGGGCGGCATTCGACCGCTGGCGGATCGTCCCCCGGATGCTGCGCGACGTCTCGGAGCGCGATCTCTCGGTGGAGCTGTTCGGCCGCCGCCTGCCCACGCCTTTCCTCCTGGCTCCGATCGGCGTGCTGGAGCTGGCCCATCCCGAGGCCGACCTGGCGGTCGCCCGGGCGGCCCGGGCCGAGGGCATACCGATGATCTTCTCCAACCAGGCCTCCACGCCGATGGAGAGGGTGGCCGACGCGCTCGAGGACACGCCGCGCTGGTTCCAGCTCTACTGGAGCCGCTCGGACGAGGTGGTCGAGAGCTTCGTGGGGCGGGCGGAGGCCTGCGGCTGCTCGGCCATCGTGGTCACGCTCGACACCACGATCCTGGGCTGGCGCCCGCGCGACCTGGACCCCGCCTATCTCCCGTTCCTGCGCGGCAAGGGCATCGCCCAGTACACCAGCGACCCGGTCTTCCGGCGCCTGGTCTCGGAGGACGCCGCCGACGGGGGCGACGACGACACGCCCGAGCCGCGACCGGCGCTGGCGGCGCTGCGCACGCTGATCAACCTCACGCGGGCGTATCCAGACGACTTCTGGGCCACCCTGCGCTCCGGGCGCGGACGCGCCGCCGTCCAGCGCTTCGTCAACACCTACTCGCGCCCGTCGCTGACCTGGGAGGACCTGCCCTTCCTGCGCGAGCGCACGCGGCTCCCGGTCCTGCTCAAGGGGCTGCTTCACCCCGACGACGCCCGTCGCGCGGTGGACGCTGGGATGGACGGGATCGTCGTCTCCAACCACGGCGGTCGCCAGGTCGATGGCGCCATCGCCACCCTCGACGCACTCCCGGGCGTCCTCGAGGCGGTGGACGGTCGCGTGCCGGTGTTGCTCGACAGCGGCATCCGCGGCGGCTCGGACGCGTTCAAGGCGCTGTCGCTGGGCGCCGCCGCGGTCCTGCTCGGCCGGCCGTACGTCTATGGGCTCGGGATCGCCGGAGCCGAGGGGGTGCGCGAGGTCATGCAGAACTTCATCGCGGACTTCGACCTCACGATGGGCCTGGCGGGCTGCCGGTCCGTGGACGAGGTCGCGGCCGAAGCGCTCGTCCCCGCCTAGGGCCGCTCCGCCTCCGAGGCGCAGATGGGGCTCCGCCTCGGAGGCGCAGATGGGGGTTAGACTCGCGGCAGCCTGTGAGGACATGAGCATCGCCGCCTCGTTCGTCTCGGAGTTCTGGCACGACCAGCTGGTCGCCCACGACCGCCAGGCGCTGTTCCTGGTGCTGGTGGGATTCCTCGGCTCCTTCGCCTTCATCCGCATGAGCACGCGGATCATGCGCAGCCCGCGCCTCTCCTGGTGGCCGGGCAGCGTGGTCAGCGAGGGCGGCGTCCACGTCCACCACCTGGTATTCGGCATAGTCCTGATGCTCGCCGGCGGCACGCTGGGCTATGCCTTCTTCGACTCTCCCCCGTGGCGTGAGATCTGCGCGCTGGTGTTCGGCATCGGAGCCGGGCTGACCATCGACGAGTTCGCGCTCTGGGTGTACCTGGACGACGTCTACTGGACGCAGCAGGGCCGCGTCTCGATCGACGCCACGGTCATCGCCGCCGCCGCGATGGGCCTGGTCCTCCTGGGGGCGCGTCCATTCGACATCGATACCGGGACGACGGCGGACGCGATCGGCACCGCAGTGGCTTCGGCGCTGGTGCTGGTGCTGGTGGTCATCTCGTTTGCCAAGCAGCGCGTGATGCATGGCGCGATCGGTCTCTTCTTCCTCCCGATTGCCATCTACGCGGCCGTCCGGATCGGCAAGCCGGGCTCGCCTTGGGCCAAGCACTTCTACGGTGCGCGTCGCCCCGGCAAGCAGGCCAAGGCCGAGCATCGCTTTCGGCCCGACCGCCGCACCGAGCGGTTCAAGGAGCACTTGCGCGACGCCATCGGCGGCGCACCCGGCGATGTCTACCAGGCCAAGCTGGCTTCCCGCTCCGAGCACACCGAGACGGAGGAGCGCCAGCCGGTCGGCACGGCGGCGGAGGAGACGTCGAGATGATCGGGCGCCGCTCCAGGCGCGCGCGGGCCGCGCGGGCGGTCGAGATTGGCGAGCTGCAGGACACCTTCCTGATCTCGGCGGTGTCGATGATCCTCATCATCCGCCTGCAGCTGTGGGCGACGAACTACCCGCAGCTCGGCGGGGGAAAGCTGCACATCGCCCACCTGCTGTGGGGCGGCCTGCTGATGCTCGTCGCGATCGGGCTGCTGGTGACCTTCGTCGACCGGCGCTGGCGGCATCCCGCCGCGGTGATCGGGGGAGCCGGCTTCGGCTTCTTCATCGACGAGGTCGGCAAGTTCGTGACGTCCGACAACGACTACTTCTTCAAGCCGTCGGCGGCGATCATCTACATCTGCTTCATCTGCCTGTATTTCCTCACGCGATGGATGCGATCGCGCCGTGGATTCACCCCACAGGAGTATCTGGCGAATGCGCTCGACGTTCTCGCGGACGCGGCCGCTCGCGGCCTCAAGGACCACGACAAGCAGAAGGCGCTGCGATTCCTGCGCCAAGTTCCCGAGGACCCGTCCGTACCGGCCCTGCGCGACTTGGTGGAGCGCACGCCGGTGGTTCCCACCAGCGAGCGGCCCTGGGTGTCACGGGTCGCGCACCGGGCCCGCGAGCGATATGAGGACCTGTCTCGAAGGCGGTGGTTCAGAAGGGTCGTGGTCGGGATCTTCGTGCTCTACGCGGCGGTCAACGTCCTGTTTCTCGTCGCCGTCGCGATCGCCCTGATCGTGGCCGCCGTGCTGCAGGGGAACATCAGGCTCGACTTCACGATCGTCCAGATTGGCGATTCGGTCTCGGACGTGGTGACGACCGCCCTCGTGGTGATCGGCGTGTTCCGCCTGCGCGCCCACCGGACGCTGGACGGATACCGCTTCTTCTATCGCGCCCTGCTGGTCCAGATATTCGTCGGGCAGATATTCGCGTTCATCGACCAGTCGTTCGTCGCCGTATGGGGGTTCCTGGTCACCCTGGCGCTGCTGGTCAGCCTGCGTCTCATGATCAATCAGGAGGTGCGACTGCAGACCCAGCGCGAGCCCGCGCGGGGCCTCGATGCCGGCGCCGAGGTTCCGGCGACCGCGCCGGCGGTCACCGGCGCGGGTCTTTGAAATCCGGCCGTGGGGTGGGGAGGCGCGAGGCGACGCCTCAGCCCAGCCGCTCGACCGCCTCGAGCCCCGCGTCGGCCAGGCGGACCACTACCGCCTGGAACTCGCGGAAGCTCTGGTCGCCCTCGCCGTAGGCGCCCGCCGAGTAACGCGCGAACACGCCCTCGAGGATGATCGCCAGCTTCCAGAAGCCCAGGGCGATGTAGAAGTCGATCTGCGAAACGTCGCGGCCGGAGCGCTCGGCGTAGCGCTGCAGGAGCTGCTCGCGGCTCGGAAACCCCGGCAGAGTGGTGGCCGCGTCCATAAGCGCGATCACCTCATCCTCGGGCTGCGCCCAGTAGACCATCAGCAGACCGACGTCGGCCAGCGGATCGCCCAGCGTGCACAGCTCCCAGTCGACCACCGCCGCAATCCGCCCCTCCGCCGTGAGGATCATGTTGTCCAGCCGGTAGTCGCCGTGGACGATGGTGGCCGGCCCCTGCTCGGGGATGCGCCCCGACAGCCGGTCGTGGACCTCGTCGATCGCCGGCAGCTCGCGGGTCTTGGACTGCTCCCACTGGCCGTGCCAGCGGCGAAGCTGGCGCGCCACGTAGCCCTCCTTGCGACCCAGCTCGCCGAGTCCCACCGCGTCGGGGTCCACCGCGTGCAGCGCGGTCAGCGTGTCGGCCACCTGGCGGCCGATCGCCGCCCGCTGGCTCTCGTCGAAGCGCTCGCCGGCGGCGCATTCCCGTACCACCAGCCCCTCGACGAACCCCATCACGTAGAACGGGGCGCCGTTGACCGACTCGTCCTCGCACAGGGCGACTGCCGGCGCCACCGGGACGTCGGTCCCGGCCAGCGCGCTGATCACCCGGTACTCGCGGCCCATGTCGTGAGCCGATCCCAGCCGCCGGCCCATCGGCGGCCGGCGCAGCGCCCACGAGCGCCCCGCGCCGTCGCTCACGCGGTAGGTGAGGTTCGAGCGCCCGCCGGAGACCCGCTCGAAGCTCAGCGGGGGCTCCGCGTCCGGCACGTGCTCGGCGAACCACGCCTCGACCTGCGCCGGCTCGATGCCCTCCGGGGCCTGCGCGGGTGCCTCGGCCATCGCGGCGCAGCGTACTGACCGGGCGGGGCCCTCGTCCCGGACGGCGGCCGTCAGGACGTGTGGCCGGTCCAGGTCCGGCCGTCCCACCAGCGCAGGCGCGCCTGCCCCCAGGGGTCGGGGTACCAGGCCGCGGGCGGCAGCGTGGAGGCCTGGGTGGTCGTTCCGGCCTGAGGCGTCGCGGCGGCTGTCGCGGGGCTCACCTCACCCGGCGCCGGGCTCGGTCCCGCGGCCGCCGTGCCGCCGGCGGCGCCCGCCGCCGCGTCGCGATCGAACCGCCGCCGGCGGCTGCCGGTGATCAGCGCGATCACGATGGCCGCCACCGGTCCCAGCAGCAGCAGCCCGAGGCCGCCGAAGGCTCCGGTGAGGCTGCGCACCAGGCCGCGCCCCAGCGGCGGCCCCACCACGACGGCCACGTCACCGCCCGGCGGGCTCGACGCCGCGACCCGGTAGCGCCCACGGCGCTGGGCCACGAAGGTGTACGCGGCCAGGCCCGAGCGGTTCCCCAACCGGTAGGTCAACGTGCTCGCGTACGGGGAGAGCACCACCCGCCTGCCGGTCGCGGAGTCGCGAACCGTTACCCGCACCGCCTCGGGACGGGGTGGGTGCTGGCTGGACTCGACGTAGACGGCGTGCTTTCCGGCGGCGAGGGCCAGCACGCGCTGCCCGGGTGCCGGAATCTGCTCGAGGCGTTTGAGGTTGGTCGCTATCCCGCCGATGCTGGCCGCGATCAGCGCCGCTCCGGCAGCCAGCCCCAGCAGCGCCACCAGACCGGCGATCCAGTAGCCGGCGGCGGAGGGACGCTGACCGTCGGAGCCCACGTGCGCAGCATGCCGCAACGGCGGCAGCCGCGCAGACGGCGGGACCGGGGGGCTCAGCCGAACAGCGGCAGGCGCCGGCGGCGGGCCAGCGCGTCCATGCCGCGCTGGATGCTGTCCTGGACCTCCTGGTACTTGCGGTCCACGTAGTCGTCGTCCTCGGCCCGCTTGGGATCGTTGGCCAGCCGGATCGGCTCCTGGAAGGCGGTGCGGATCTTGGTCGGGAGCGGGATCTCTGGGAGCATCGCCGGGCCGACGCCCCACGGTGCGCTGACCGCGAAGGGGAACACCTTCATCCGGGCCAGCTTGTCCAGCTGAAGCGCCTTGGCCAGTCGGCGGCCGCTGAACAGCACCGGCATGGAGTCGGGGCCGCCGACCGTCGAGATCGGGACGATCGGCACTCCCGCGCTGATCGCGGTACGCACGAAGCCCTTGCGCCCGGCCAGGATGGCCTCGTCGCGCCTGACCCACGGCCGCAGCGAGTCGATCTCGCCCCCCGGCCACAGGGCCACGTCGTGGCCGGCGGCCAGCGCCGCGGCGATGCTGTCGGGCGCCGCGGGCAGGACGCCCATCTTGCGGAAGTAGCGCCCGACCAGCGGCGCGGCCATCAGGGCATCGTGGGCGGTGCCGTGGAGCGGGCGCTGCTCGCCAAAGTGCCGCCACCAGTGGATCCCCACCGTCCAGGCGTCCCAGACGAAGGGCGCCCCGGAGTGGATGCCGATCAGCAGCGCCGGCGGCTCGGGCAGGCGCTCCCAGCCCTCCATCTCCATGCGGAACCAGTAGTCCACCAGCGGGTTCCAGAAGAACTTCTGGCGATCCATCCAGCCGAAGTCGGGGCCGTCGAGGCTCCAATCGCCGGCGCGCTCGGCCACCCACCCCGAGGCGCCGCCGGCCGCCTTCTTGCGCCGCTCGTCGGCCGTCTTGGCGGCTTCCTTTGCATAGCGGTCGGCCTGTCGCTCGGGACGGCCGTCGCCGCCCCGGGACCGGCCGCCCTTGCGCTGCGGAGCCCGATCCGTCCTGCCGTTCGAACGCTGGCGGTTTGAGGTCTGCGCCCTGGCCATGCCTGCTCCTCTCGTCCGCGGTCGCTGCCGCACCCGCTTCGACAGGTCGTCTGCGGCTCCCACACCCGCTTTCGAGCGCTATACCCGCCACCGCGGCGGTGACACAGGCGCTCTGGGACAGATCTGCCAGGTGTCCCGGCGGCAGGCACGGCCTCGTACGCTGTGTCGATGGCCTTCGCCCGGAAAGCCTGGGGGCGCGACATCGCCATCGACCTCGGCACCGCCAACACCCTGGTGTTCGTGCGCGGCGAGGGGATCGTCACGTCCGAGCCCTCGGTGGTCGCCCTGGACACCCGCACCAACGAGGTCCACGCCGTGGGCGCCGAGGCCAAGCGGATGATCGGGCGCACCCCGGCCAACATCTCGGCGGTCAGGCCGCTGCGCCACGGGGTGATCGCCGACTTCGAGGTCACCGAGGAGATGCTGCGCTACTTCATCGGCCGGGTGCACTCCAGCCGCTTCGCCCACCCGCGCCTAGTGATGTGCGTCCCCTCGGGGGTCACCGACCTGGAGAAGCGCGCGGTCGAGGAGGCCTGCATCGCCGCCGGGGCGCGCGAGGTGCACCTGATCCAGGAGTCGCTGGCGGCGGCGATCGGCGGGGACCTTCCGGTGGCCGAGCCCAAGGCGAGCATGGTGCTGGACATCGGCGGGGGCACCAGCGAGGTGGCGGTCATCTCGCTGGGCGCGATCGTCGTCTCCCGCACCCTGCGGCTCGGCGGCTACGAGCTCGACGAGCACATCGCCGCCCACATCCGCCGCCACCACCAGCTCGCAATCGGCGAGCAGACCGCCGAGGAGATCAAGTTCGCGCTGGGCTCGGCCAGCACGCCCGATCCACAGGCCAGCGCCGACATTCGAGGACGGGACCTGGTCTCGGGGCTGCCCAAGAGCGTGACCCTGTCGGGCGCCGAGGTGGTGGACGCCCTGGCGGAGCCCGTCGCGGCCATCATGGCCACCGTGAGGGAGACGCTGGAGGAGACACCGCCCGAGCTCGCCGCCGACATCGTCAACGCCGGCATCATGCTGGCGGGGGGAGGCTGCCTGCTGGAGGGATTGGTCGACCGCGTCCAGGGCGAGACCCAGATGCCCGCCTACCTCGCCCGTTCTCCGCTCGCCACGGTGGTCGAGGGCGCGGGCCGGGCGCTGGACGAGCTGGAGCTGCTCCGCCAGACCAAGACCTCCCGCCGCAGCTCCGCCATCACGGCAGCGGTGCGCAGCCGGCGGTCGAGCCGCAACCTGACGCCCGGATGAGTCCGGGCACCAACGGCGGCGGGCCGGCGCGGGTGGAGCTGCCCGATGGCAACGCCATCCCTCAGGTGGGCTTTGGGGTGTTCCAGATACCGCCCGATGAGACCGCGGATGCGGTGGCCCACGCCCTGCGCGTCGGCTATCGGGGGGTCGACACCGCCGCGGCGTACGGCAACGAGGCCGAGGTCGGCGAGGCGGTCAGGGCCAGCTCCGACGCGGTGTTCGTGACCACCAAGCTGTGGAACTCCGACCATGGGCGCGACCGGACGCTGCGCGCCTTCGAGCAGAGCCTGGACCGCCTCGGCCTCGAGCGGATCGACCTCTACCTCATCCACTGGCCGGCTCCGGCCCGCGACCGCTACGTGGAGACCTGGAAGGCGCTGACCGAGCTGCGAGACGGCGGCCCGGCGCGCTCGATCGGCGTGTCGAACTTCGAGATCGACCACCTCGAGCGCATCCTCGACGCCACAGGGGTCGCGCCGGCGGTCAACCAGGTCGAGCTGCACCCCCGCTTCCAGCAGTCCGACCTGCGCCGCTTCCACTCCGGGCACGGCATCGTCACGGAGGCCTGGAGCCCGCTGGCGCAGGGTGGCGTGCTGGAGGATCCCGTCGTGGCCGAGCTGGCCTCGGCGCACGGCCGCACGCCGGCCCAGGTGGTGCTGCGCTGGCATCTGCAGCTCGGCAACGTGGTGATCCCCAAGTCGGCCACGCCCGCCCGCATCGAGGAGAACTTCGCCATCTTCGACTTCAGGCTCGACGACGACGCCATGCGGGCCATGGAGGGCCTCGACGCCGGTGAGCGCATCGGTCCCGATCCGTCCACCTTCACGGGATGAGCGAGACGGAGAACCGCCTGGTCGAGGACCCGGTCTTCCGGACGCGATACCGCTTCAGCCGCGGCACCGGCGATGGCGGCGAGGTGCAGCACGTCGAGATGTGGGTGGACCCCGGCGGTGGCGTCACGCCTCACCTCCACCCCGCCATGGAGGAGCGCTTCACCGTGGTGGAGGGCCGGCCCGAATTCCTGGGCGGGCGGCGCTGGCGCGCGGCCGGCCCCGGCGAGACGGTCGTGGTGGCTCCCGGGACCCGTCACGCCTTCCGCAATCGAGGCGGCGAGGTGGCGCGCGTGCGCTGCGAGGCTCGCCCACCGTCGACGCTCCAGGCCTTCCTGGAGGACGTCGCCGGCCTGTCTCGGGCGGGGAAGCTGACCCGCCGCGGCCTGCCCAGGCCGAGCGCCCTGCTCGAGGCCGCGGTGCTGGCCGACCACTACCGCGACATGGTCGTCCTGCTCTTCCCCACGCCCCCGCCCATCGTCCAGCGGCTGGTGTTTGCGCCCCTGGCCCGCATCGGGCGTCGGCGCGGGCTGCGCGCCGGCGAGTTCGCCTCGCTGGCCTAGGCGCCCGGCGTCCCGCCGCCGGCCCAGGCGCCCGCGACCCCTGTCCCCGGGCGCCCTGCTCCCGCCGCCGGCGGCGGTGCCGGCTAGTCCGGGACCTCGATCTCGCGCTTGAGGATCTTGCCGGTCGGTCCCTTGGGCAGCTCGTCGGAGAACCAGATCTTGCGCGGGTACTTGTACTTGGCCAGCTTGCCCTTGACGTACTCCTGGATGTCCTCCACCGATACGTCCTCGCCCGCCTTGACCACGACGGCGGCGCCGACCTCCTCGCCCAGGCGCTCGTCCTCAACGCCGATCACCGCGGCCTCGGCGATGGCGCCGTGGCGATACAGGACCTCCTCGATCTCGCGCGGATACACGTTCTCCCCTCCGCGGATGATCATGTCCTTCTTGCGGTCGTCGATGAACACGAAGCCGTCCTCGTCGATGTGGCCCATGTCGCCGGTGTGGAACCAGCCGTCGCGCAGCTCCTCCTCGGTGGCCTCCTGCTTGTTCCAGTACTCCGCCATGACGTTGTCGCCTTTGATCGCGATCTCGCCGATCTCGCCCTGCTCGACCTCGTTGCCGTCGTCGTCGACGATCTTGACCTCCACGCCCTCGACCGGCTTGCCGATCGAGCCCGGCTTGCGCTCGCCGGGGTGGTTGAAGGTCCCCACCGAGGTGGTCTCGGACAGCCCGTAGCCCTCGAGCACCTCGATCTCGAACGCGTCCTCGAAGCGCTCCATGACCTCCACGGGCATGGCCTGGCCGCCGGTGATGCCAACCCGCAGCGACGAGGTGTCGTACTGGTGGCGATCGTCGGCGTTTAGCACCGCGCTGTACATCGTCGGCACGCCCTCGAAGATCGTCACCCCGTCGCGCTGGATGGCCTCCAGCACCTTGGTGGGCTGAAAGCGGGGGACGAGCGACAGGCAGCCTCCCAGCTTTGTGGCGCCGTTGAGCCCGCAGGCCTGGCCGAACACGTGGAAGAACGGCAGCGCGCCCAGGATCACGTCGTCCTCGCTCATCTCCACCAGGCTGGTGGCGATGTCGGTGCTCATCCGCAGGTTGCCGTGGGTGAGGACCGCGCCCTTGGGGGCGCCGGTGGTGCCGGACGTGTAGAGGATCACCCCGACGTCGCCGGGGTCCCGCTCGACCATCTCCTGGTCGGGGTCGGCCTCGCCGAGCATGGCCTCGAACTTCTCGGGCTCGACCGGTATGACCTCGACGCCGGCCTCCTTGGCGCCCTCCTCCGCCGCGTCCATGAAGTCGTGCCACCCGAACAGGAGCTTGGCGCCGGAGTCCTTGACGTGGTACGCGACCTCGCTGGCCTCGTAGCGCGGGTTGATCGGCACCACCGCGCCGCCCATCCTCAGCACCCCGTAGTAGATGAAGGCGAAGTAGGGGACGTTGGGCAGCATCACCGCCACCCGGTCGCCGGGCTCGACGCCCTTCTGCTTGAGCAGCCCCGCCACCCGCGCGCTCGCCTCGTCGACCGCCCGGTAGGGAATCTCGATGTCCTCGAGCTTCAGCGCGATTCGGTCGCCGTGCTTCTCGACGGTCTCGGTGAGGATCGACGCGATGTTGCCGCTCATGGTCCCTCCCTCTCGGAAAACCCGCTCCGGGTTGAATTTCCACGCGGGCGGCCGCTCGACACCCCATCGGCGACGAGCGGGACCACCGCCCCGAGCCTCTCAGAAGTCGCCGCCCCCACCAAAGTCCCCGCCGCCGCCGAAGTCGCCGCCTCCGAAGTCGCCGAAGTCGCCGCCGCCCCCGAAGTCGCCCCCGTCGCCGCCGCCGTCCCATCCGGCGCCGTAGGCGTCGCCGGGCCAGCCGCCGAAGCCGAAGCCGCCACCCAGCGCCGATCCCACCAGCAGGCCGGGGAGGAAACCGCCGCCGAAGCCTCCGAAGAACCCGCCCGCCCACGGCATGTAGGCCGGCCCGGCGTTCCAGTAGGGGGTCATCCGCCCGCCCACCGGCACCAGCCGGGCGTCCGGGTCCAAGCCCTCCATGACCCGCCGCGCGTCGGCGGCGCAGGCCGGCACCGGCCGGGGCGTCCCGCCCGGGGGCGCCCAGTCCACGTCGGTCTGCGAGGGCCCGTGGCGCGGATCGAAGAAGCACGGGGGCCGGCGCTCGGGCGGGGGGCGGCCCTCCAGCCGCGCCTTGGCGCGGGTCATGGCGTAGCGACCCTCCTCGAGCAGCGAGGTCACCCGCTCGAGATCCTCGACCCGCCGGGCCTGCAACCACGCCTGGTCGGCCTGGCCGTAGAGCTCCACCGCCCGCCCGTAGTCCTCACGGGCCTGCGGATCGGCGTTGGGCATGTCGACGTCGATCTCCAGGCTGCGGATGTCGTCGCCGAGGGCCACCAGGTCCTCGCGGCCGACCGCCTTGACCTCCTCGAGCTCGCGGCGCTGGCGCCGGCGCCGGCGCACCACCGAGATGGCCAGGAACAGTCCGAGCGGCACCAGCAGGAACAGGATCAGCAGGCCGCCGCCTCCCCCGCCCTCGGAGCCGCCGCGGCCCTCGGAGCCGCCCTCGCGGCGCGTCGCGGCCACCCGGTCCACGAAGTCGTTCAGGACCGCCGCGGTGCCCTGCCCGCTATGCGCGCGCAGCGCCTCCCCGGCCAGCTCGCCGGCGCGCCCGCGGGGCAGCACGCCCTGGGTGGCGCCGGCCCGGAACGCGTTGCCGATCACCGCGGCGTACGTGCCCGGCCGCCGCACCGCCATCGCCAGCTGGCGCAGCGCCTGCGTGGCGTCGCCGCCGGTGGACTCGACTACCGACCGCGGCAGGACGGCGATGTACACGGGGCCGGCCCGCGACCGGGTGATCCGGCGCCGTAGGGCGTCGGCTTCGGCCGGGGTCAGGGACCGCTCGGCGCTGGGATCGACGTACACCGGGTCGCTGCGCAGGGCGCTCGCGGTGCTCTCGATCGGGCCTGCGCGCAGGGCGAGCGCCGGAGCGGCGAGGCCCAGCGCACAGACGAGGCCGAGCAGCAGTGCACGCAGCGCGCCCACCGCGCTAGGTCAGCGAGAAGTCGCGGGTCTCGGGCCGGCGCACGGTACGCCAGTACTCGGTGGCCGAGCCCGGCCAGTTGTTGACCACCCGGCCGGTGGGCGTCTTGTACCAGCTCGAGCAGCCCTGGGTGAACACGGAAGAGCGCAGGCGCTCCTGGGTGCGCCGGTCGAAGGCCCGGGCCACCTCGGGGCGCACCTCGATGCGCCGCGCGCCGCGGCGGTCCAGCTCGTCCAGGCAGCCGAGGAGGTGGGCGATCTGGGCCTCCATCATGAAGATGATCGAGTTGTGGCCGAGGTTGGTGTTGGGTCCGTAGAGCAGGAACAGGTTGGGGAACCCGGGCACGGTGAGCCCGAGGTGGGCGTACGGTCCGTCCGTCCAGACCTCCTCGAGCGTGCGCCCCTCCGCGCCCAGGACCCGCATCGGCGCGACCAGCGCATGAGAGTCGAAGCCGGTGGCGAACACCACCGCGTCGAGCTCGTGCTCGACCCCGTCACGGGTGCGGATGCCGCGGGGCGTGAAGCGGTCGATCCCCGCGGTGACCAGCTCCACGTTGGGGCGTGTGAGCGCCGGGTAGTAGTCGTCGGTGATCACGATCCGCTTGCAGCCGATCGGATAGTCCGGGGTCAGGGCCCGGCGCAGGCGCTCGTCCTCGACCTGCGATTCCAGCCGCCAGCGGGCGTAGCGGGTGAGGGCACGCGAGGCCAGCGACCCGGGCGTGAAGCCCATCAGCATGGACTCCTGGCGCAGGAACAGCAGCGAGCGGTAGGCGCACCGCAGCCCGGGGACGGTGGCGAACAATCGGCGCTCGGCCCGGGTGTAGGGCCGGTCGTGACGGGCGATGATCCACGGCGGCGTGCGCTGGAACACGTCGACGTGCTCGCACACCTTGGCGATCTCCGGGACGATCTGGATGGCGGTGGCCCCCGAACCGATCACCGCCATGCGCTTGCCGGCCGGCTCGAAGGAGTGCTTCCAGCGGGCGGAGTGCCACCACTCCCCCTCGTAGTCCTCCAGGCCCTGGAACGACGGCACGTGAGGGACGCGCAGCTGCCCACACGCCGCCACCAGCACCCGGGCCGAGAGGGGCTCGGTGTCGCGCAGCTCGAGCTGCCAGCGCTGCTCGTCCGAGTCGAAGCTGGCCGCCGCCACCTGGGTGCCCACCCGGAGGTGGGGGCGCAGGCCGTGCTCGTCGACGAAGTCGTCGAGGTAGGACATGATCTCCTCGCGCGGCGGATAGCGGCGCGTCCAGTCCGGGCGGGGCGCGAACGAGTACGAGTAGAGGTGGGAGGGAATGTCGCACGCCAGCCCGGGATAGGTGTTGGCGCGCCAGGTGCCGCCGATGCCCGTGTCGGCCTCCAGCACGGCGAACGACCGGCGCCCGGACTCCCGCAGCCGCGCGCCCAGCCCGAGCCCGCCGATGCCGGCCCCGACGATCGCGATGTCGGCCCTCTCCATCCTCTGTGAGCCTACCCGGGCGAGCCCGCCGTCCACCCCGGGTCTGCCCTGGCGGCGGGGCTCACACGACCTAGGCGTCGCCTACGCCAACCGGACCTCGATCGCCCCGTCGCGCACGCGGACGTCGTAGACCGGCTGGGGGGACACGGCGGGGCCGCGGACGACCGAGCCGTCCTTCAGGCGGAAGCGGCTGCCGTGCAGCGGGCAGGTGACGCAGCCGTCGGAGATCTCGCCGTCCTCGAGCGGGCCGCCGCGGTGGTTGCAGCGGGCCAGCATCGCGTACACCCGGCCGTCGCGGCGGGTGAGCAGGATCGGCGTGCCCTCCAGGGCGACGTCTCGGACCTCGCCCTCGGGCAGCTCGTCGTCGCCCAGCGCGCGGGTCCAGTCCTGGGGGTGGCGGTGGAAGGTCGTCTGATCCACCCCCAGGCCCTTGGCGAACGACAGGTGCCCGCCCAGGTACCCGCCCACGCTCATGGCCGCCGCGCCGGCCAGCCCGTAGAGGACCCCGCGCCCGCGGTGATTACGGCGCCGGGCCGCCAGCGAGGCCGAGTAGAGCACCAGAGCGGTGACGTTGGCCGCGGCGTGGACCGCGCCGGCGCGCTGGA
>DATFPO010000192.1:0-1748 GCA_035264745.1 Solirubrobacteraceae bacterium
TTCCTGATAGCTGCCGATCGGTGTCGTGGCGTGGGAGGGGTCAACGTGGAGCGCCCGCAGCCCGCGCCGTGAGGCGGGGGCGAGGACGTACGACGTTGAGGCCGACGAGCCGCGACGCATGCTGAGGCGGCCAGGAACCCCGGACACCCCCGCCCTGTGGGAGGGGGGCGGGGGCGCCGCCGGGATGGTGGCCGGCGGTGTGGGGGGTGGCGCGTCGGGGCTGGGTGGATCGGTGCTCCGCCACTCTGATGTTCGCGGATCGGTCCCAGCAAGTCGGTGTTCCGCAGGAGGTGGCCCCTGACTGGCGTCGCCCGTCGGCTCGAGGCCCGGGCATAGGTGCAACGGGGATCTTCCCTGCGACGGCGGCGCCCCGACGCGCCACGGTCTGTGCTGCGGCGGCCGCGGTCCGATCCCCGCGGCGCCGGGTGGTGGTGGGTCATGGCTCTAGGCGGTCATCTCCGCCCACAGGAAGCCGGCCAGCTCGCGGGCGACCGCGGTGACCACGACGGTGCGCACGTGTTTGCGGTCGGACAGTCGTCGGAACCGGCCGCACAGCCGCTGCTGGGCGGCCCAGGAGCGGGCCACCGTGTCGGTTGTGGCGCCGGCCTGGCGGCGCTTGAGGTCGGCGCCGATCCGGGCCGGGTAGCGGTAGGCCCAGGCCGACTCGACCAGCTGGCTGCGGACGTGCTCGTTGCCGGCGTGGGTGATGTGCCCGCGCCGCCGGGACTCCCCCGAGGAGTGCTCGCTGGGCGTCAGCCCGGTGAAGGCCATGAACGCCGGCGCGGCCGGGAACCGCCGCCAGTCGCAGATCTCGGTGGCGAAGGTCAGCGCGGCCACCTCGGCGATCCCGCGGTAGCAGACCAGCCGGCGCACCTGGTCGGCGAACGGCTCGCGCCCCAGCCAGGGCCGCAGGTCGGCCTCGATCGCGGCCAGCGTCGCCTCCCGCTCGTCCAGGATCGCCCGGTAGTGGCGCAGCGTCTGCATCAGCGCCGGCTCGGCGAACCGCAGCTCGGCCATCCACTGGTGGTGGGCCGCGGTCCACGCCGACCGGCCGCGGTAGACCTGGCCGTGGCGCAGCAGGAGCTTGCCCAGCCGCTGCCGTGCCCGCCGAACGTCGTCGACCACGTCGGCCCGGGCCCGGCACAGGTCGCGCACCGCCTCCTCGGCCGGGGTCGGCACCCGGATCGCGGTCAGCTCCCCGGACCGGTACAGCCGGGCCAGCCGGGCGGCGTCCCGCCGGTCGGTCTTCACCCGGTCCCCCGGCGCCTTCGGGATCAGCGACGGGGCGATCACCTCGCAGTGCACGCCCATCCCGGTCAGCAGCCGGTGCAGCTCGTACCCGGTCGGGCCCGCCTCGTAGCAGGAACGGATCGCCGCCCGCGGCCCGCCGACCCGATCGATCAGCCGGCGCACCGCGTCGTCGTCCGACCCGATCCGATCCCTCCTCGCCACGTCGTCGTCCTCGCCCAGGATCCCCGCGCTGATCGAGTCCTTGTGCACGTCCAGACCCAGCCAGATCTGGCCCCGTTGCCTCATGCTGCTCATAGCGGCCGGCTCCTTCCGGTGTGGCTCCGTCCGCCCCAGCGTGGATGACCCACGACCCAGGTCAACCCGCGGAACGGAGCCGGCCGTTCATCATGACTGGCCCGGGTTGCAACCCGAGCCAGGTGCCAGCTAGCCGGGCCCGGCCCGAGGGTGGCGCTGCCGCGGGGCCGGGGCGCCCCCCAGCCACATCCCGGCACGGAGCT
>DATFPO010000193.1:0-2914 GCA_035264745.1 Solirubrobacteraceae bacterium
TGCTGGCCTCCGACGAGTGGGCCGCCGAGAACGGCCTGCCGGTGCTGGCCCACCTGGTGGACAGCGAGGTCGGGGCGGTGGACTTCGTGCGCGGGGACGACGGGCTGCTGACCGCCCCCCTCTACGCGGTGCCGCGGCTGCTCGACCGCGCCGGCGTGGAGCTTGAGGACTTCGACTTCTACGAGATCCACGAGGCGTTCGCATCCCAGGTGCTGATGACGCTGAAGGCGTGGGCGGACCCGGCGTTCTGCCAGGAGCGCCTCGGCCGCGACCGCCCTCTGGGCACGATCGATCGCTCCAGGCTCAACGTCACCGGGTCCTCGCTGGCGGTTGGCCACCCGTTCGGCGCGACCGGCGCCCGGATCGTCGCGACGCTGGCCAAGCTGCTGGCCGAGAACGGCTCGGGCCGCGGCCTGATCTCGATCTGCGCCGCCGGCGGCCAGGGCGTCGCCGCGATCATGGAGCGGGCATGACCGACCGCTACCGGGTCCTGTCCGCCAATCCGGTCGCCCGCCGCCTGGTGCGCGCCGCTGGTTTGCCCACGCCGGTGCCGCTCCAGCGCCACGAGCCCGGCCGGCCAGTGGTGCCGGGCCCGGTGCTGGTCGACGGCGCCCGGGGCGGTCGCCTGCTCGAGCCGATCCGCGACGTCCTGCGCTCGATCGAGGCTCACGTGGTGACCGAGGCGCGCGGCGACGACGAGCGTCCGGACCTCGCCGCCCTGGTCTTCGACGCCAGCGGGATCGACGACACCCGCCGCCTGCGCGCGCTCTACGACTTCTTCCATCCCGTGGCTCGCGGCCTCGCCGCCTGCGGGCGGGTGGTGGTGGCCGGGGCGCCGCCCGAGCGCTGCCCCGACCCCCGTCGGGCCACCGCCCAGCGGGCGATCGAGGGGTTCGTCCGCTCGCTGGGCAAGGAGCTGGGCCGCGGGAGCACCGCCCAGCTGGTCCAGGTGGCCGACGGCGGCGAGGGCGCGATGGAGTCCACCCTGCGGTTCCTGCTCTCGGCCAGGTCGGCCTACGTCTCCGGCCAGGTGGTCCGCATCGAGCCGGTCGATGCCGGCGAGGCGGCCGCGCCGGAGGACTGGGACCGGCCCCTGGCCGGTCGCGTGGCGGTGGTGACCGGCGCCGCGCGCGGCATCGGCGAGGCGATCGCCCGGACGTTCGCCCGCGACGGCGCCGACGTGGTGTGCGCCGACGTGCCCGCCCAGGGCGAGGCGCTCACCGCCGTCGCCAACGGCATTGGCGGCTCCGCGCTGCAGCTCGACGTCACCGACCCGGACGCCCCCGGCGAGCTCGCCGATCACCTGACCGCTCGGCACGGCGGGGTGGACGTGGTGGTCCACAACGCGGGCATCACCCGCGACCGTACGCTGGCTCGCATGTCCGAGCCGGAGTGGGACTCCGTGCTGGACATCAACCTCTCCAGCCAGGAGCGCCTCAACGACTCCCTGCTGGGCGGAGACGTGCTGCGGGCGGGCGGGCGGATCGTGTCGGTCTCCTCGGTGGGCGGGATCGCCGGCAACCGGGGACAGACCAACTACGCGACCAGCAAGGCCGGCATCATCGGGATGGTCACGGCGCTGGCCCCCGTGATGCGGGAGCGCCGCGCGACGATCAACGCGGTGGCGCCGGGGTTCATCGAGACCCGGATGACGTCGGCGATGCCTTTCGCCACCCGCGAGGCCGGCCGCCGGATGAACAGCCTCGGCCAGGGCGGGCAGCCGGTGGACGTGGCGGAGACCATCGCGTGGTTCGCCAGCCCCGCCTCCAGCGGGGTGAACGGCAACGTCGTGCGGGTCTGCGGCCAGGCTCTGCTGGGCGCCTGAGGCAGGGGACGATCGTGGAGACCGAGCGGCTCGGCGCGCCCCCGGACCTCGCCCCCCTCTACGTCCGGGCGGTGCTCGGCCCGGTCCTGCCCGGAGGCGGCGACGAGCTTCCCGACCGGCGGCTCGAGGTGAGCGACCTCGAGGTGGACCGCGACCACCTGGCCGCCTACGACCGGGTCTGCGGCTTCCGGCTGAATGACGAGCTGCCGGCGACCTACCCGCACGTGCTCGCCTTCCCGCTGGCCATGCGGCTCATGACCGACCGCTCGTTCCCGTTCTCGCTGCTGGGGCTGGTCCACGTGACCAACCGCATAGACCAGCGGCGTCCGCTGCGCGCCGACGAGCCTCTCGACCTGCGGGTCTGGGCCGAGGACCTCCGGCCCCATTCGCGCGGCCGGCAGTTCGACCTGGTGGCCGAGGCCGAGGCCGACGGCGACGTGGTCTGGAGCGATCGCAGCACCTACCTGCGCCAGGGGGAGGGCGCCTCGGAGGGATCCTCGGGGGGCCCCCGCGATCAGGATCCCGAGCCGGAGGAGCCGATCGCCACCTGGAACGTGCTGGGTGACGTCGGACGCAGGTACGCCGAGGTGTCGGGCGATCGCAACCCCATCCATCTGCACTCGCTGAGCGCCCGGCTGTTCGGCGTGCGCGGCCCGATCGCCCACGGCATGTGGATGAAGGCCCGCTGCCTGGCCGCGCTGGAGGGCCGGCTTCCCGCCGCCTGCCGCGCCGAGGTCCGGTTCAGCTCGCCGCTCAGGATCCCCTCGAAGGTCGGCTTCGCCGCTCGCCAGGACGACACCCGCTGGCGCGTCGCCCTGCGAAGCCAGGGCTCGGATCGCCCGCACCTGACCGGCTCGATCGAGCCGCTGGATTCCCCCGCCGCGACCGGCTGAACGACTGCGGGTCGCGCCCCCCTCACCTGGGCAGGCATAGGAGAGCGGCCCGCGCCCGACCCAGGGCGCGGGCGGCCCGCGGCGGTTGTCCGCAGATGGGCCCTACGGGCGAGGGCCGTATCTGGAGCGCCCGCCCCAGCCGCCGAAGCGGGAGCCCATCCAGCGGCTGCCGCCGCCGAACACCATGAGCAGGAAC
>DATFPO010000194.1:0-21540 GCA_035264745.1 Solirubrobacteraceae bacterium
GACGTTCGCCGGGCCGACCCTCACCCTGTACCGCTCGCGGCTTGCGCGTGCGGAGGCGAGCTACGAGCCGGTCGCCCGGATCGGCCTCCAGGCGTCGTCCCAGCCGGTCCCCGGCTGCTCCACGGGTGGTCTTCACGGTTAGGTCACACACCCGGGTTGAGCCTGCGTGGGGCCTGCGCCTAGCCTCATCCGTCCGCCGTCGCGCCTACCGTGGTGCGTTCCCGCTCAGAGAAGGAGCCGACCCGCATGTCCAACCAGACCAGCACCACCGAGGCCCGGGACGCCGCCCTGCAGGGCACGCTGTCCCAGATCGAGCGCCAGTTCGGCCAGGGCACGGTCATGCGGATGGGGGACGAGGGCGCCCAGGTCCGGGTCGAAGCCATCCCCACCGGCGCCCTGTCGCTCGACCTCGCGCTCGGCATCGGCGGCGTCCCCCGGGGCCGCATCGCCGAGATCTTCGGCCCCGAGGCGTCGGGCAAGACCACGCTGCTCTACCACATCATCGCCGAGGCCCAGCGGCTGGGCGGCGTGTGCGCGTTCATCGACGCCGAGCACGCCATGGACCCGCTGTACGCCAAGGAGATCGGGGTCGACATCGACGAGCTGCTGGTGTCCCAGCCCGATCACGGCGAGCAGGCGCTGGAGATCGCCGACATGCTGGTGCGCTCCGGCGCCCTGGACGTGGTGGCCGTCGACTCGGTGGCGGCGCTGACCCCGCGCGCCGAGCTGGAGGGCCAGATGGGCGACCAGACGGTGGGGCTCCAGGCTCGCATGATGTCCCAGGCGATGCGGAAGCTGGCCGGGAACCTCAACCGCACGCAGACCCTGTGCATCTTCACCAACCAGATCCGCGAGAAGGTGGGGGTGATGTTCGGGTCGCCCGAGACTCAGCCCGGAGGCCGGGCGCTGAAGTTCTATGCCTCCCAGCGCCTCGACATCCGCCGCATCGAGACGCTCAAGGACGGAACCGAGGCGGTCGGCAATCGGGTCAAGGTGAAGGTGGTCAAGAACAAGGTGGCGGCGCCCTTCCGCATCGCCGAGTTCGACATCGAGTTCGGCCGGGGCATCTCCAGCGCCGGATGCCTGCTCGACCTCGGGCTGGAGAACGACGTGATCCGCAAATCGGGCTCGTTCTTCTCCTACGGGGACGAGCGCATCGGCCAGGGACGCAACAACGCCAAGGCCTATCTGGACGACCATCCCGAGGTGGCCCGCGAGGTCGAGGAGAGGATCTACGCGGCCCTGGGGATCGAGCGGGAGATGCTGCAGCCGATCGACGGCGCCTCCGCCCCGCCCGTGGCGATGGCCGCCTCGGACGGGGCCCGGGAGGTCGAGAAGGCGGCCTGAGGTGGCCGCTGATCCGCTCCAGAGCGCCCTCGACATCGCGCTGCGCTTTCTCGCCAAGCGGGACCGCACGGTGGCGGAGACCACGCGCCGCCTCCGGGCGGCTGCGGTGGATGACGCCCTCGCCGAGCGCGCGGTGGGGATCCTGCTGGAGGGCGGGTACCTCGACGACGCCGGCTACGCGCGCCGGTTCGCCGAGGACCGCCGATCGCTCGACGGCTGGGGGACGCGCCGCATAGAGCAGGCGCTGCGGGCCCGGGGCGTGGACCCGGAACTGGTTGCCACCGCGGTCCGGCGAGCGCCCGGCGACGAACTGGAGGCGGCGGGAGCGGTCCTGCGTCGCCGAATGCCCGGCGGGGCCGCGGACCCGCGCGAGCGCGACCGCGCGCTGGGGCTGCTCCTGCGCCGGGGATACGACTACGAGCTGGCCTGCGACGCGGTGCGCGCCCACGCGCGGGCCCGCCGGGCCGCCTGACCCGGCGGCGGCGAACCGCGCACGGCCGAAACATTCGTTCGTTTGCGTGCGGCGTCGCCCGGTACTACGATCCGAACCGCGAGTGAATCGGGCCCGCGAGGGCACGAATATCCAGCAAACCGAGACTTTTCGCAGAGCACGGAACTTTCAGTGTCGACGGCAAACCGACCGACCTTGACGGGGCCTTCCGGCCCGCTCTCATCGCCTAGATCCGGTAGCTAGCCGCCAGCCTGGGCAGCGGCCGCGTGGCCGCTCGCCGTTCCCGCTCCGTGTCCGTCGCACGGCCCGGTCCACCTCGCACCGATAAACCAAGGCGAGCGGGCCGGCCGTGGGCCGTCCCGGCGGAAGGGAATCGAGATGACCATCGTGATCGCGGCGGCTCTTCTGGCGACCGGGCTGATCGTTGCCGCGGCGCTGCATGCGCGGGCGGGACGCGGACAGCGGTCGACCCCGCCCCCCGCGCCCCAGCCGCCGGTGAGGAGCGAGATCGAGGCCGAGTTGCTGGAGCGGCGCGCCGAGATAGCCCGCATCGAGGAGCGGGTGATCGCCAAGGAGGAGGCGGTCGACGTCAAGTTGGCCGACCTGGCGCGCCGCGAGCAGGTCGCGGCTGACCGGGAACGCGAGCTGGAGCGCCAGCGTGACCTGCTCGACCAGCGCAAGCGCGATCACGTGCGCGAGCTCGAGCGGGTGGCCGGCCTGAGCGCGGCCCAGGCCAAGCAGATCCTGCTCAGGGAGGTGGAGAACCAGGCCCGCCACGACGCCGCCCGGGTGGTCCGCCAGGTCGAGGAGGAGACCAAGGTCCAGGCCGAGCGGCGGGCCCGCAACATCCTGTCGGTCTGCATGGGCAGGCTGGCCGCCGACCACGCCGCGCAGACCACGGTCTCGGTGGTGCAGCTGCCGGCCGACGAGATGAAGGGGCGGATCATCGGCCGGGAGGGGCGCAACATCCGGGCGCTGGAGAGCATCACCGGCGTCGACTTCATCATCGACGACACGCCGCACGCGGTGGTCCTCTCCGGCTTCGACGGGGTCCGCCGGGAGGTGGCCCGCCTCACCCTGGAGAAGCTGATCGCGGACGGGCGCATCCACCCCGCCCGCATCGAGGACGCCTACCAGCAGGCGCGCGCCGAGATCGACGATCGCATCGTGGCGATGGGCGAGCAGGCGGTTCTCGAGGCCGGGGTGCAGGCGGTCGACCCGGAACTGATCCGCCTGTTGGGCCGGCTGCGATTCCGCACGTCCTACGGCCAGAACGTCCTGGCGCACGTGGTCGAGTGCGCCCATCTGGCGGCGATGATGGCGGGTGAGCTGGGGGCGAGCGTGAAGACCGCCCGCCGGGCCGCCCTGCTGCACGACATCGGCAAGTCGGTCTCCCACGAGATCGAGGGTCCCCACGCCCTGGTGGGCGGCGAGCTGGCACGGCGGCATGGCGAGCCGGAGGCCGTGGCGCATGCCATGGAGGCGCACCACAACGAAGTCGAGCCGCAGACGGTGGAGGCGGTGATCGTGCAGGCGGCCGACGCGCTCTCAGGGGCGCGGCCCGGCGCCCGGGGCGAGTCGCTGGAGTCCTACGTCAAGCGCCTCCGGGCCCTCGAGCAGATCGCCGAGCGCCACGAGGGCGTCGAGCGCGTCTACGCCATGCAGGCGGGCCGCGAGATCCGGGTCATGGTGGCCCCGAGCACCCTCGACGACGACGCCGCGGTCCTGCTCTCCCATGAGATCGCGCGCGAGATCGAGCACGAGCTCGAGTACCCGGGCCAGATCAAGGTCACGGTCGTGCGCGAGTCGCGGGCCATCGACTACGCCCGCTGAGTCGGGCGGCGAGGGCCGGGCGCCGGCTACCCTTGGGCGGTGCCCAGCTACCACGTCACCACGTTCGGCTGCCAGATGAACGAGCACGACTCCGAGCGCCTGAAGGGCATGCTCGAGTCGCTCGGCTATCGCGAGGCCGACGCGCGGGCGCGGGCCGATCTGATCCTGTTCAACACGTGCTCGATCCGCGAGAAGGCGGACGACCGGTTCATCGCGCACCTGAGCCAGGCCAGGCAGGCCAAGCTCGAGCGTCCCGAGGTGGTCGTGGGCGTGGGGGGCTGCTGGGCGCAGTCGGTCAAGGAGGCGGTGTTCGAGCGCTTCCCGTTCGTGGACGTGGCCTTCGGACCGGGGCAGGTGCACAAGCTGGCGGAGTTCCTGACCTCGGAGTCGCTCACGGCCCAGGGCTACTTCGAGTTCGAGTCCTTCAGCGGTCGCCTGCCGGAGAAGCGGGCGCGCGAGTTCCAGGCCTGGCTGCAGATCTCGGTCGGCTGCAACTGCCGCTGCGCCTACTGCATCGTGCCCTCCACCCGCGGGCGGGAGGCGTCGCGGCCGCTCGACGAGCTCGTCGCGGAGGCGCGCCGCATGGCGGGTGAGGGCGTTCGCGAGATCACCCTGCTGGGGCAGAACGTCAATTCATACGGCCGGGACCTGCGGCCGCGGGCGAGTTTCTCCGAGCTGCTGGCGGCGGTGGACGCCGTCGAGGGAATCGACAGGATCCGCTACACCAGCCCGCATCCCAAGGACATGCGCGAGGACGTGGTGCGCGCCCATGCCGACCTGCCGGCGCTCTGCGAGCACATCCACCTCCCGCTGCAGTCCGGCTCGTCGCGCATCCTCAAGGCCATGCGCCGCACCTACGATCGCCAGCGCTACCTTGATCGCGTCGCGCTGATCCGCGAGCACCTGCCTGACTGCGCGCTCACCACCGACATCATCGTCGGCTTCCCGGGGGAGACCGAGGCCGAGTTCGAGCAGACGCTCGAGGTCGTGGAGGAGGTCGGGTACGACGGCGCCTTCACGTTCGTGTTCTCGCCGCGGCGGGGCACCGAGGCGGCCGAGATGTCCGGGACGATCCCCCGCGAGGTCCAGCGCGAGCGCATGGGCCGACTGGTCGAGAGCGTTCAGCGCCGCGCCCACGAGCGCGCGCAGCGCTTCGTCGGGCGCACGCTCGACGTCCTGGTCGAGGGCCCGTCGCGCAATGACCCGGGCCGGCTGCGCGGGCGCACCCGCCACAACAAGGTGGTCAACTTCCTCGGCGGCGCCCACGCGGGCGACATCGTGCCGGTGCGGATCACCGCGGCCACCAGCCAGACGCTGGCCGGGACCCGGACGCCGGCTGCCGTGACGGGGTGAACCCGCTCCGGCAGCGGTTCCGTCGGACGCGCCTGCGAACATACGTTCGTGCGCTGGGACAACCTATCGGTTGAGGCAGAGGAGGCGCGCAGGCTTCCGGGCTACCGGGAGGAGGCCCGCGTGCGGCGGTTCGACGCGCCCGAGGCGCTGGCCATCCGCTTCTACGAGGTGCGGGCGCGCTCGGCGCTCAATCGGGTCCCCGAGCGCTCCCGCATGCCGTTCCGCTGGACGATCAACCCGTACAGGGGCTGCAGCCATGCCTGCACATACTGCTTCGCTCGGCCCACCCACACCTATCTCGACTTCAATGCGCGCGAGGACTTCGAGCGCGAGATCGTGGTCAAGGTCAACCTGCCCGAGGTCCTGAGGGTCGAGCTGGCGCGGCCGTCCTGGAAGCGCGAGCACGTGGCGCTGGGGACCAACACCGATCCCTACCAGTGGGTGGAGAGCCGCTACCGGCTGATGCCCGAGGTGTGGGAGGCGATGCTCGAGTCGGGGACGCCGTGCTCCGTCCTCACCAAGTCGCCGCTACTGCTGCGCGACGTCGCCCTGATGCGCCGGCTGAGCGAGCGGGTCGGGTTCACCGCCAACCTGTCGGTGCCCACGCTGGACGAGAAGGCTTGGCGCGCCACCGAGCCGCACACCCCCCATCCCCGCAAGCGCCTGGAGGCGGTGGCCGAGCTGGTCCGCGCCGGGATCCCCACGGGGGTGCTGATCGCTCCGCTCATGCCCGGCATCAACGACCGGCCCGACCAGGTGGAGCGGATCCTCGACCTGGCCGGGGAGGCGGGGGCCGGCCATGTCGGCGGCGTGGCGCTGCACCTGCGCGGCGAGGTGCGCGGGATCTTCTTCGACTGGCTGCAGACGCACCGGCCCGACCTCCTGGAGCGCTACGAGCGCCTCTACCGCCGGGGCGCCTATATGCCGCGCGACGAGCAGGAGCGCGTAACCGCGCCGGCGCGCCGACGGGGGTCGGCGCTTCGGGCGCGGGCGCTGCCCCAGGCCGCCCCCGCACCGCAGGACGCGCCGGAGCCGGCTCAGCCGGCCCTGTTCTAGTGACCAAGGTCACGAGCGCCCTAGAAGTGAAACCCCCGGGCGGCCCGTGAGTTGGTAACGGGATGCCATCGGAACCTCACACGCCGGATCGCGCTCACAGGCGTGCGCTGTTCGACACTAAGAGCCACTCCTGGCGGGAGGTGGGCCTGGCGCGCCAGATCAGCCAGCAGGCCGCCAGGAGGGCGTGGCGTCAGCTGTTCGTGATCGTGCCGGCGATGGCCGCGGTGCTGCTCGGCTACCACTACCGCCACCAGCTGTTCGGCCTCGACATGCCTGTCCGGATCGCCACGGTGGCGCTGCTGGTGATCCTGGGCTGGGCGCTCGCCCGCGACGTCGGCCGGGCGGCGGGGCCGGCGCTGTTCCGGCGGCTGGACCCCGGGACCGCCGGAACGGTGGGCTTCCTGATCCGGCTGCTGACGATCGTCATCGCGCTGCTGGCGGCGCTCAACGTCGCCGGGCTGCCGCCGCGCACGCTGTTCCTCGGGGGCGCCTTCACCGCCGTGATCTTCGGTCTCGCTGCTCAGCAGACGCTGGGCAACCTGATCGCGGGAACCGTCCTGCTCAGCGCGCGGCCGTTCCGGGTCGGCGACCGGGTCAGGCTGCAGGGCGGCCCGGTCGGCGGACGGGTGGAGGGCGTGGTCTCGTCGCTCGGGCTGCTCTACCTCACGCTGGCCCACGGGGAGGACTCGACCATGGTGCCCAACAGCGTCGTGCTCAGCCTCGCGGTCATGCCGGTGCGCGAGCCCGATTCGGTGGATCTGCGCGCGCGCCTCCGGCCCGATGTCAGGCCCAGCGAGGTCCAGGAGCTGCTCGAGCGCCATGTCACCACGGCGCTGCGAGGGGAGCCGGACATCATCCTCGAGGAGATCGACGACGACGAGGTGGTGGTTCGCATCGCCGCGACGCCGCAGCGTCCGGCCGAGGGACGCCAGCTGGCCGACCAGATCCTCTCGGCGGTGGCGGCGCTGCGCCGCAACGGCTCCAACGGCGACCGTCAGGACGCCGATCGCGCGACGCTCGCGACGCGGCACGGGGAGGGCGGCGGACCCGGAGGCTGACCGGCCCTCAGCGGGCGGAGCGGTGGGCCTCGCTGCTGGCCAGCTGCTCGGCGATCCGCGCCGCGCCCAGACGCCGGTTGAGCGCCGCGATGGCCGAGGGCGCCACCCCGGCCATGGCGCAGGCCCAGCGCAACGGCGGCGAGGCGACATCGAGCTCGGCCCGGTTGCGCTCGATCGCGCGCATCACCGCCAGGGCCACCTGGCGCGGGCTGCGGGTGCCGGCGAAGGCGGGCATCTCCACGCCCGCCTGCGCGAACATCCCGGCCTCGCGGATCGGCCCGGGGAAGATCGTGGAGACGCCGACGCCGGTGTCCCACAGATCCTGGCGCAGCGCCGAGGCGAAGCCGCGCAGGCCGAACTTCGTAGCCGAGTACAGGGCCGAGCCGGGCGTCGCCGCCTTCCCCGACAGCGAGGACATGAAGACCATGTGGCCGCGCCGCCGCTCGACCATGCCCGGCATCAGCGCGTGCGCGGCCAGGATGGGGGCATGGAGGTTGACCCGCAGGGCGCGGTCGATCTGCTCGGGGTCGTACTCGCCGATCGGGCCGTCGGCGGGGACGCCGGCGTTGGCGATCAGGATGTCGACCTCGCCGGCCTCGGCGACCAGCGCCCGCAGGTCCTCGCGCTCGGCGAGATCGCAGATCACCGGCCGGGCTCCCAGCTCGCGGGCCAGCGGCTCGAGCACCTCGGCCCGCCGGCCGCTGATGACGATCCGCGCCTCTCGGTCGGCGAGCGCCCGGCAGATCGCCTCGCCGAGCCCGCCCGTGGCGCCCGTGACCAGGGCGCTGCGGCCGGAGATCCTCACGACGCGAAGATCGCCACGGTCGCCGTGAAGCCGTGCAGGAAGTTCTCGCCCCCGACCGGCCCGATCTCCCCGGCCGCGAAGAACCCGGCCGCGGGTGCGCCGTCCAGCCGTGACTCCAGCGCCCGGGCGTCGTGATCGGGGACGCCGAACATGTCGCGGCCGCGGCCATTGCAGGTGAAGCACAGGGCGCCCGCGGCCCGGCGGTCGCCGAGCGCCGCCCGGCGCAGGCCCAGGGCCTCGTTGAGGTCGCGATCGGCCGACTCGGCGTCGCGCGCGTGCAGCTGGATGACCTGGCCGGGCTCGATGCTGGCCCCGACCGCGATCGCCCCGGTGGAGGGGTCCGCCCCCAGCATGCCGCGCACCAGGAAGTCCCCCTGCGAGTACTCGGGCTTGCCGCCCTCGATGACGATCCCGACGAGCAGCCCCTGGGCGACTAGGGCGCGCTCGTGCGAGGGCAGCGTGGCCACCACTTCGCGCACCTTGGTGAGGGCCGGAACCCCGGCCAGCTCGTGGATGAGGTGCCCGTCGGCCGAGGTGATGGTCAGCTCGGGACCCACCGGCGCCGCCCCCTGGGAGACGCAGGGAAGTACCTCGACGCCGCCCAGGCGGATCCCGACCGCCCCGCTGGAGACGACCTCCTCGCCGAGGAACAGCGCGCTGGAGCCGTCCAGGGTGCGGGCGCTTGAGATGCCTCCGATGACCGGCACGCCAGGCGCCAGGTCGCGCAACTCGGCCAGGGCCCGGTCGGTCGGGAAGCTGTAGGGGTCGGGCAGCAGGATCGTGGCCGAGCCGTTCGGCAGGTCGGGAAGCCCCTCGATCGCGCCGTCCTCCGAGGTCGCGCGGGCATGGAAGGTTGCGACCTGGGCCTCCTGCAACGCCGCCGCCCACACCACCGCGGCGGTCCCCTCCTCGAGCTCGCGTCCCGCGCCGAGAACCCCTCCGGCGCCGCAGCCGACCAGGTGCCGGGGCATGAGCGCCTCCTTCACGCCCTCCAGCGTCGCCTCCGGCGCGGCCAGGTGGGTCCCGGACGCGAACACCACCGCCAAGTCGGCCGGGGCCCCCTGCAGCGCCTCCCGCGCCGCCCCCGCCGCCTCGATCGCGCCGACGCGCGCGTCGGGCTGGGTCGAGACGCCCGAGCCGATGCGGACCGCCATGGCTTGACGATACTCCGCGCGTGCCGGCCCCCGCGATCATCGCCGTGTTCGGGCCCACCGGAGTGGGCAAGACCGCGGTGGCGGTCGCGCTGGCCGAGCGCCTGCGCCGGCGCGGCGAGGATCCGGTGGCTGTGTCGGCCGACGCGCTGGCGGTCTACGAGGGCCTGGAGACCCTCACCGGCGCTCCCACTGCCGACGAGCGCCGGCGGCTCGAGCACCGCCTGGTGTCCTTCGTCCCGATCGACGCCCGGTTCAGCGTGGGCCAGTACGCCCAGCTCGCCCACGCCGAGATCGACGGCCTGCTGGCGGCCGGGCGGCGGGCGATCGTGGTGGGGGGGACGGGCCTCTACCTGCGGGCGGCGCTGACCGACCTCGAGCTGCGCCCGCCGCCGCGCCCGGAGGCGCGCGGGCGCTGGGAGGCCGCACTGGAAAGGGGCGGCCCGGACGAGCTTCACCGCGAGCTGGCGAGTCGCGCCCCCTGGGCGGCCGAGCGCATCCAGCCCGGGGACGGCCGCCGGCTGGTCCGCAGCCTCGAGCTGCTGGAGGCCGGCGAGCTGGTACGGCCTCGCGAGGAGTCCCAGCTGTGGACCGATGCGGTGCGCCATCCCACCCTGCTGGCCGGCCTAGTGATCGACCGCCCGCGGCTGTACGCCCGGGTCGACGCCCGGGTGGACGCGATGGTGGCGGCCGGTGCCCGCCAGGAGGCGCTGCGGGCGCGGGCGCGTGGCGCGTCCGCCACCGCCCGCCAGGCGCTGGGGTTCGAGGAGCTCCTGGCCGGCGACGCCGAGGCGATGAAGCGCGCCACCCGCCGCTACGCCAAGCGCCAGCTCACCTGGATGCGCAAGCTGGCCGGCCTGAGGGTGATCGACGTCACCGGACGCTCGCCGCAGGAGGTGGCGGCGGAGATCGACGAGCTGGCCGGGGCGCCGTGACGACGCGGAAACTGGTATCGAAAGAGCATGCGGCCCGCCAGGTTCGAGAAGTGGCAGGCGCTCGGCAACGACTACGTCATCGTCGAGGCCGACGAGCTGCCGTGGGAGCTGACGCCCGCGCGGGTGCGCCGGCTCTGTCACCGGCACCTGGGGATCGGCGCGGACGGCGTCCTCCTGCTGGCGCCGGCCGACCGGCCCGGGCCGGTGGCGCGGCTGCGGATCTTCAATCCCGACGGGTCGGAGGCGGAGCTGTCGGGCAACGGCGCCCGACAGGCGGTGATGTACCTGCGCCGCTCCGGCTGGGCCGACGCCGACGCCTTCTCGATCCAGACCGCGGCGGGGGAGATCCGCCCCACGATCACCGGCCCGACCACCTGCCGGCTCGATCTCGGGCGGGCGGCCCTGCGCTGGTTCGAAGGCCCGGACGGAGGGGAGGACGGCATCGGCGTGCTCACCGCCGGGGGCCGCGAGTGGCGCTTCCGGGCGCTCTCGATCGGCAACCCCCAGTGCGCGATCCCGGTGGGACTCGAGGAGCTCGAGCGGCTCGACCTCGCCGCTGTGGGCCCGCAGATCGAGCGCCATCCGCTTTTCCCCGCCCGCACCAACGTCTCCTGGTTCGCCGAGCTCTCGCCCGGGGCCATCCGCGTGCGGATCTTCGAGCGCGGGGTGGGGGAGACGCTCTCGTCCGGCACCGGTGCCGCCGGGGCGGCGGTGGCCTACGTCCTCGACGGCGGCCGCAGCCCCGTGACCGCGCGCCTGGACGGCGGGGAGCTGCAGGTGGAGGTCGGGGAGTCCCTGGAGGTGGCCCTCACGGGGTGGGCCCTTCCGGTGTACCGCGCCCGGATGGCCGAGGAGCTGGCCCAGGAGCTGGCGCATGAGGCATAGCGCTCGGCTGGAACGCATCCCGCCGTACGTCTTCGCCGAGCTCGAGCGCAAGATTGCGGCCAAGCGGGCCGCCGGCGTGGACGTCATCTCGCTGGGGATCGGAGACCCGGACCGCCCGACGCCGCCCCTGGTGGTGGAGGCCATGCAGGAGGCCGTCGCCGACCCGGGGACGCATCGTTATCCCACCAACCGGGGGCGGCCCGAGTTCCGCGCCGCCGTCAGCGACTTCTACGCCCGGCGCTTCGACGTCGAGCTCGATCCCGACACCGAGGTCATGCCGGCGATCGGGGCGAAGGAGTGCATCTTCAACCTCAACCTGGCCTTCCTGGATCCGGGGGACGTGGCCCTGGCCGCCGATCCGGGATATCCGGTCTACACAGGCGGCCCGCTGCTGGTCGGCGCCGAGCCCGTGCTGATGCCCCTGCTGCCCGAGCGCGGCTTCGTGCCGGACCTCCGCGCCATCCCGGCGCGGGAGCGCGAGCTCGCCAGGCTCATGTACCTCAACTACCCCAACAACCCGACCGGCGCGGTGGCCCCCGACGGCTTCTTCCCGGCGGTGGTGGACTTCGCCCGGGCCAACGACCTGTTGGTCGTGCACGACAACGCCTACTCGGAGACGACGTTCGACGGGTACCGCGCGCCGTCTTTCCTGGCCACGCCCGGGGCGCGGGACGTCGGGGTCGAGGTCTTCTCGCTGTCCAAGGGCTACAACATGACCGGCTGGCGCTGTGCCGCGATCGTCGGCAACCGGGAGGCGATCAGCTCCTACTGGCGGCTGAAGTCCAACGTCGACTCGGGCAACTTCGACGCCGTCCAGCTGGCCGGAGCCGCGGCGCTCTCCCCCGACGGCGACGTGGAGGTCGCCTCGATGAACGAGCTCTACCGCCGCCGGCGCGACCTGGTCTGCGAAGCCCTGGCGCGGATCGGGGTCGAGGTCACCCCGCCCAGGGCCACGATCTACGTGTGGGCGCCGGTGCCGCCGGGCTTCGAGTCGTCGGCGGCCTACTGCGAGCACGTGCTCGACCGCGCCGGGGTGGCGCTGTCCCCGGGCGGGGCGTACGGCCCGTGCGGGGAGGGTTTCTTCCGCATCTCCCTGACCACCCCCGACGACCGGTTGCTGGAGGCGGTGGAGCGCCTGGGCGCGCTGGCCGGCTAGCGCGGTGGCGCCGGAGCGCCCGGTCTGGACCGGCGTGGACGTCGGCGCTCGGCGCATCGAGCCCGGCGCCTACAATTGCGGAGAGTGCATCGCAGCCGAAACGGACGCAGCTCGCCGCGGCCGGCAGGCGCCGAGCGGCCCGGACGGGCCCGCCAGCGCGCGATCTGCGTGGCGTCGCTGCCGGCCGGCGACGACCTCTCGGAGCTGCGAGAGCTCCTGCGCACCGCCGGCGTGGCCACCGTCGGCGAGCTCGTGCAGCACCGCGACCGCCCGCACGCCAACAGCTACCTGGGCCCGGGCAAGGTGGAGGAGCTGCGAGACGCCGTACGGCGGCATGACGCCAACCTGGTGGCCTGTGACGACGAGCTCACGCCCCGGCAGGAGCGCAATCTCGAGCAGGCCCTCGAAGTGCCCGTCGTCGACCGCACGGCGGTGATCCTCGACATCTTTGCCGACCACGCCCACACCGCCGAGGGCAAGCTCCAGGTCGAGCTGGCGCAGCTCGAATACAACCTCGCCCGGATGCGGGGCCTGTGGAGCCACCTCGAGCGCCTGGGTGGCGGCATCGGCACCCGAGGGCCGGGGGAGACGCAGATCGAGACCGACCGTCGCCTGGCCCGCGACCGCATCTCCGTGCTGCGCCGGCGCCTGCGTCGGGTGGGGGCGTCGCGCCAGGTGATGCGCGCCGAGCGCGAGCGGGCCGGCCTGCCCCGGATCGCGCTGGCCGGGTATACCAACGCCGGCAAGTCGAGCCTGCTCAACGCGCTGACCGGCGCCTCCGCCGCGGTCGCCGATCGCCCGTTTCACACGCTCGACCCCACCACCCGGACCCTCCCGATCGGCGGGCGGCCCGCGCTGGTGACCGACACGGTGGGGTTCATCCACAAGCTGCCGCACCAGCTGGTCGACGCGTTCGGCGCCACGCTCGAGGAGACCAGGCTGGCCGACCTGATCGTCCACGTGGTCGACGCGTCGGTGGCGGAGGCGGAGCTGGACGCGATGATCGGGGCCGTGGACGAGGTGCTCGAGGAGATCGGCGCCGGGGACGCGCCGCGCGTGGTGGCGTTCAACAAGCTCGACCTGGTGGGACCGGAGCGGCGCGAGGAGCTGCGTCTGCGCGACCGCGCCGGGCCGGCGGTGTCGGCGGTCACCGGCGAGGGGATCGAAGCCCTGGTCCACCGGATCGAGGCCGAGTTCCGCCGCGCGCTCAGCTCGGTGGAGCTGCTGTTCCCCTACCGCGAGGGGGGTCGGCTGGCCGAGCTGCACTCGGTGGCCGACGGCCTGGAGCGCGAGGACACCGCGGAGGGGGTGCGGGTGGTGGCCCGGCTGCCCGCGGCGGTGGCCGCGCGCTACGAGCGCTTCGCGGTGAACGGTCGCGGATGAGGCTGGCGGTGCGCCGGCTGTCGCCGGCCGCCACGCTGCCGGCTCGCTCCTACGAAGGCGACGCCGGGCTCGACCTCCATGCCGCGGAAGCGGGTGCGATAGAGCCGGGCGGGCGGGCCTCGATCGGAACCGGTCTGGCCGTCGAGGTGCCCGACGGTCACGCCGGGCTGGTGCTTCCGCGCTCGGGACTGGCGGCGCGGCACGGGATAGCGCTGGTCAACGCGCCGGGGCTGATCGACGCCGGCTACCGCGGTGAGGTGCGGGTCCTGCTGCTCAACACCGACCGCGACGAGCCCTTCTCGGTGGCGGTCGGGGACCGGATCGCCCAGCTGGTGGTCGTGCGGGCCGAGCCCTCCGAACCGGTCGAGGTGGCGGACCTGGCGGCCAGCCGGCGTGCGGCACGGGGCTTCGGCTCCAGCGGGCGCTGAGCGCCGGGCGCAGCCCCGGGCGGCGGATACGATGAGCCCGTCGGCAGCGGCCGACCGCCCATCGTGACCGAGCCCCTCAGCAACGCCCCGGCGGCCGTGACCGCCACCGCCGGGCGGGCGTCCGAGATCGTCTTCGACGCCGTCACCAAGCGCTACCCGCGGCGGGCCGAGCCGGCGGTCAGGTCGCTCTCGCTCACCGTGCCCGCGGGTGAGATCTGCGTCCTGGTCGGCCCCTCGGGAGGCGGCAAGACGACCGCCATGCGGATGGTCAACCGGCTGATCGACATCACCGAGGGCGACATCCGCATCGACGGGACCAGCGTGGGCTCGCTCGACGCCACGCGTCTGCGCCGCGGGATCGGGTACGTGATCCAGCAGATCGGCCTGTTCCCCCACATGACGGTGGGGCAGAACATCGGCACCGTGCCACGGCTGCTGGGCTGGGATCGCTCGCGCATCCGGTCGCGGGCGCGGGAGCTGATCGAGCTGGTCGGACTGGATCCCGGCCACGACCTGGAGCGCTATCCGGCCGAGCTGTCCGGCGGCCAGCGCCAGCGCGTCGGGCTGGCCCGGGCGATGGCGGCCGACCCGCCGCTGATGCTGATGGACGAGCCGTTCGGCGCCCTCGACCCGATCACCCGGGCGAGGCTCCAGGACGAGTTCCTGCGCCTGCATCGCGCCATGCGCAAGACGGTCATCTTCGTCACCCACGACATCGACGAGGCAATCAAGATGGGCGACCGCATCGCGATCCTGCGCGAGGGAGGCATCCTCGCCCAGTACGCCCCGCCCGACGAGATCCTGGCCGCGCCGGCCGATGACTTCGTGGCCCGTTTCGTCGGGGCGGATCGGGTCCTCAAGCGCCTGTCGCTGATGACCCTGGCCGACCTGGAGCTCGACCCGGCGGGGCAGGGCGCCGGCGATGGGCCCAGCGCAGACCCGTCGACCCCGCTGCGCGACGCCCTCTCGGTGATCCTCGGCCACGGCGGCCGGCCGCTCACCGTGGTGGGGGAGGATCGCCGTCCCGTCGGCGTGGCGACGCTCGAGACCATCGCGGGAGCGCTCTCGCCGGCGCCGGCGGGGGCCCGGGAGCGGTCGGGTTGATCGTCGCCGCATCCGGCCCGGTGATCCCCAACTTCGGCGGGGGCGGCGGCTGCGCGCGGGCCAACCGCACGTTCTGCTGGGACTGGTTCGCCGCTCACTGGGGCGACACGTTCGAGCCGGCGCTGCTGCAGCACCTGGCGCTCACCGCGGTCGCGGTGGCGGTCGGCTTCCTGATCGCCACCTCCTGCGCCCTGGTCGCGCACCGCCGCGGGTGGTTCGAGGGGCCGTTCGTCACCGTGTCGGGTGTCCTGTACACGATCCCGAGCCTGGCCCTGTTCCAGTTGCTGGTCCCGGTCACCGGGCTCACCGTCCTCACCGCCGAGATCGCGCTGATCTCCTACACGCTGCTGATCATCTTCCGCAACGTGCTGACCGGTCTACGCGAGGTACCCGAGGATGCGCGCGAGGCAGCCCGCGGCATGGGCCTGACGGCCAATCAGATCCTCTTGCGGGTGGAGCTTCCGCTGGCGCTGCCGGCGATCGTGGCCGGCGTTCGCATCGCGACCGTGACGGTCATCTCGCTGGCCACCGTCGCGGCGTTCGTGATCGACCGAGGCCTCGGCGCCCCGATCTTCGCCGCGCTGCAGACGTCGTTCAAGACCGAGTTCATCGCGGCCGGGGCGCTGGCGGTGGCGCTGGCGCTGGTGGCCGACGGGCTCCTGGTTTTGGTCTCGCGCGCCCTGACGCCGTGGGCGGCGGCCCGCGCCGCCTAGGGGGCGGATGCCGCATGCAGACCTTCCTCGAGTCGTTCCGGTTCATGGCCGAGAACCTCGGGCTGCTGGTCCAGAAGACGCTCGAGCTGCTGGCGCTCAGCGGCGCGGCGATCGGGATATCCCTGGCGCTGGCGCTGCCGCTGGGGATGTGGCTGGGCCACCTGCACCGCGGCTCGTTCGTGTCGATCAACGCCGCCAACATCGGCCGGGCGCTGCCCAGCCTGGCGGTGATCTCCATCGGGATCGGGGTGCTCGGGCTGGGATTCCTCAATGTCATGGTGGCCCTGGTGGTGCTGGCGGTTCCGCCCCTCCTGACCAACGCCTACGTGGCCATCGACCAGGTCGACCCCGACGCGGTGCAGGCGGCCCGGGGAATGGGCATGAGCCCCCGCCAGCTGTTCGCGCGGGTCGAGCTGCCGCTCGGCCTGCCCCTGGTGTTCGCCGGCGTGCGGACCGCGGCGGTCTACGTGGTGGCCACGGCGACGCTGGCGGCCATCGCCGGGGGCGGAGGGCTGGGGGACATAATCGTCAACCAGGCCAGCTACCGGTTTCCTGGCGTCATCGCTGCCGCGATCTGGGTGGCGGCGCTGGCGCTTGCGGTCGACCTCGCGCTCGGGCTGGCGCAGCGCCTGGCCACGCCGCGGGGGGTGCGCCGTCGGACGGCGCTGCTCGGGCCGTCGCCGGCCGCTCGGGAGCCGTCCGGCCGCCAACCGCGGTTCGTGGGCGCGATGGGGGAGGGGACGCCGCCCGCGGGGGGAAACTTGAGAGGTGAGTGAAGCCGGAAAGGAGCGCTGGAAAGTGACCCACTCAGTCAAGCCGACAACCGCCGCGGCGACGGCCGCGCTGGCGATCGCCGTGGGCGTCGCGGCCTGCGGCGGCAAGGAGAAGGGGCCCGAGGGCAAGCCGGGCGCGGGCAGGCCGCCGGTGACGCTGGGCTCCAAGAACTTCACCGAGCAGTTCGTGCTCGGCCAGCTCTACAAGCAGGCGCTGGAGGCCCGCGGCTTCCGGGTGACGCTCAAGAACAACATCGGCAGCTCGGAGATCACCGACAAGGCGCTGACCTCGGGCAAGATCGACGCCTATCCCGAGTACACCGGCACCATCCTGTCGACCGTCGCCGGCCGTACCCAGCGACCGACCAGCGCCAAGCAGGCCTATCGCCAGGCCAAGCGCTTCGAGCAGCGGCGAGGGTTCACCCTCACGAAGCCGACGCCATTCTTCAACACCGACGCGCTGGCGGTCCTGCGCTCCTACGCCAAGGCCAACCACCTCAGGCAGATCCCCGACCTGCGTCCGCTCGGGGCCAGGGTCACCTTCGGAGCGCCGCCGGAGTCCAGGACGCGCTTTGAGGGGCTGGTGGGGCTGCGCCGGGTGTACGGGCTCACCGGGATGAGGTTCAGGCCGCTGGCCATCGGGCTTCAGTACAAGGCGCTCGACGCGGGCCAGATCCAGACCGCCGACGTGTTCACCACCGACGGCCAGCTCAACGGCAATCGCTACACCGTCCTGAAGGATCCGCGCAACGTGTTCGGGTTCCAGAACGTGGCGATGGTGGTGTCCAAGCGGGTGCTCCAGGCGCAGGGACCGGCGTTCGAGAAGACGATCAACGCGGTCAGCGCCAAGCTGACCACCCAGGCCATGCGTCGGATGAACGCGGCGGCCGACCTGGACAAGGTGCCTCCCGCCCAGGTCGCGCACAAGTTCCTCAAGGCCAACGATCTGCTGTAGGGGCGGGCAGCACCGCAGGCTGGGCCGCTCAGCCCGTCAGCAACACCACCCGGCTGCCCACGTGATCGCGGGTGGCGGGGATGTCGACGCTCGGCAGCGCGGACAGGCCGGCGAGCTCGGCCTCTCCCTCCAGGGCCGCCACGCTGACGCGGTCGAGGAGCACCACGTCCTCGTACTCGTGGCGCGTCCCGTCCGGAGCGACCGCCTCCCGCCGGCGCTCGAGCACCATGGCAGGTCCCCGGTGGCGAACCGCGACCGGCTGGCTGGCATACACCCAGCCGGCGTGCTCGCGGATGTCGGGGGGCGGGAGGTTCGCGGGGTCCCCGGGTCCGAACACGGGCAGGTCCTCGGTGATCGCCGCGGCGAGCAGCCCGCCGGCCTCCAGCTGGGCCCTGGCGCAGCGCAGGAAGGCGCGGCGTCCCCGGGGCCCTCCCAGCAGCTGGATGGTCTGCATGGGCACGATGCACAGCCGGACCGGCGCGTCGAGGGCGAAGTCGCGGGCATCGGCGGCCAGGGTCCTGACCGGCAGGCCCTCGCGGCGGCGGCCCAGCGTTTCCAGCAGACCCTCGTCGCAGTCCAGCGCGATGACCTCGTGATTGCGGCGGGCCAGGTCCAGGGCGACTCGTCCGGTGCCGGCCCCGACGTCGAGGACCGGGCCACCGGCTTGGTCGGCCAGCGCTCGCCACAGGGGCAGGTCGGCGGCGTAGGAGCCGCACTCGAGGTCGTGCCAGATCGCCGGGTCGGTGAGGCCGGCGGTCATGTGCGCCGGCTCCGGGTCGGCTGAGGGAGCGTCATTCCGGGACGATCACCTGCAGCGCCCGGTGGCGGGCGCGCACGGTGAGTGGCAGCTCGCCGATCGGGTCGCCGTCGGCGTACATCGTGAACGGGCGATCGCAGGAGACCGTTACCTCGCGGGAGCGCAGGACGTGCACCCACGGAGCCTCGACGTGCCGCCCCTGGAAGACCCGGGTCAGGTTGAGGAGGGCCCGCCGCTTGGTGGCCTGTCCCGAACACACCACGTCCAGCATGCCATCGTCTAGCTCGGCCTCCGGGGCGATGAACATCCCTCCGCCGTAGGCCCGGGAGTTGGCGGCCGCGACGCTGTAGCCGGAGAAGGTGATGCGCCGGCCGCCATCGAGGTCGAGCGTGAAGTGCGCCGGTGTCCAGGTGGCCAGCGCCCGCAGCGCCCCGTACGCGTAGACGACGTTCCCGCGGACCAGCCTCGTCTGGTTGGCGATTCGGTTGGCCTCGGAGTCACAGCCGACACTGGCGACCCCGATGAACGGACGGCCGTCCACGTCGCCCACGTCGACGCTGCGCTGCGCGCCCGCCGCCACCACGGCGCAGGCCGCCTCGACGTCGTGCGGGATGCCCAGCACACGGGCGAAGTCGTTCCCCCGGCCGCCGGGCAGCACGCCGAGGACGCCGGGGCCGTCCTGGAGCTCGCCCGCGATGGCGCCGATCAGGCCGTCGCCGCTGAGGGCGACGGCCGGCTCGTCAGCCGCCACCGCCGCCCGGGCGAGCTCTCGGGCGTGGTCGAGGTCGGTGGTGGTCTCGACGTGGAAGTCGACCTCGAGCCGCCGCAGCGCCGCCTCCGCGCGGGGGAGAAGGCGGGCGGCACGCCCGTTGCCGGCCGAGGGGTTGACGATCAGCGAGAGCCGGCGCGGCATCGGCCGAACAGTAGCCGGGGGTGGCGCGGCCTCCCGCGGTCAGGTCGCGACGACCAGGTCGGCGAGGGTGTCCGCGATCGCCACCGGCCGGGGGTCGGCCGCCGCCTCGGCCTCCGCGCGCGAGGTCGCGCCGGTGAGGACGACCGCGCAGTCGAGCCCGGCCGCCCGGGCCCCGGCCAGGTCGGAGTCCAGGCGGTCGCCGATCACCAGCGCCCGCCCGGCCCCCACGCGGTCCAGCGCCGTCTCGAAGATGGGAGCCGCCGGCTTGCCGACCACGAGAGCCTCGCGGCCGGTGGCCCGCTCCACCGCGGCCAGCAGCGCCCCGGTGCCGGGCCAGGGGCCGTCGGGCATCGGGAAGGTCGGGTCGCGCCCCGCGCCCACCAGGGCGGCGCCGCGCAGCACGGCCTGAGTGGCCGTGCGCAGCTCCGAGTAGTTGAAGTTGTCGTGGCCGGCCACCACGACCACCTCCGCGCGCGAGGCGAACTCGGTTCCGTTGAGGATGCGCATCCCGGCGTCCTGGACGTGCCGGAACACCGGGGAAGCGCCGATCACGAACGCGCTCGAGGCGCCGTCGAGGCGCCCGGCGAGCAGGTGCTGGAGGGCGCCTCCCACCGTGACCACCTCCTCCAGGGAGGCCTGGAATCCCAGCCGCCACAGCTTGCGCACGAACTCCTCGGAAGCGTGGCGGGCATCGTTGGTGATGAACGCCAGTCGCTTGCCGCCGGCGCGGAGGGCGCCCACCGCCTCGACCGCGCCCGGCGTGGGGTCGTCGCCGACCCACACGCAGCCGTCGAGGTCGATCAGCGCGTGGTCGTAACGGCGCAGCAGCGCGGAGAGCGGCAAGGGCCGTCCATTATCCTGCCCGCGCCATGCGCCGCCCGGTCGCCGCTCTCGCCGCCGCCGTCGGGCTGACGGCCGCTGTGTGCGCCTGCGGGTCGGGCGGCAAGGGCGCCGGAACCCCGGCCACCACGGCGGCGGCGCCCAGCCCTCCGGCCGAGTGCCGGACCGTGCCCGAACCGCCGCCCAAGCGGGGTGTGCGGCTGGCCACCCCGCACCTGAGGCTCGATCCGACCCGGACCTATCGGGCGGTGCTGGACACCAGCTGCGGAAGCTTCACGATCACGCTGGACGTGAGGCACTTGCCGCGCACCACCGCGTCGTTCGTCTACCTGGCCCGGCACGGCTTCTACGACGGTCTGACCTTCCACCGCGTGGTCAGGGGCTTCGTGATCCAGGGCGGCGACCCGCTGGGGAACGGCAGCGGTGGGCCCGGCTACCACGTGATCGAGCCTCCGCCCCCCGGCACTCGCTACACCCGCGGGGTGGTGGCGATGGCCAAGACCGAGACCGAGCGCCCGGGCACCTCCGGCAGCCAGTTCTACGTGGTCACCGGCGAGGACGCCCAGCTACCCCCCGACTACGCGCTGGTGGGAAGGGTGACCGACGGCCAGCAGGTGGCCGACGCCATCGCGCTGGTGCCGACCTACCAGGGGGCCGACCCGACCCGTCAGGACCGCCCGCAGAGCCCCGTGGTGATCGAGAAGGTCGTCATCCAGGAGGAGTGAGGGCCGCCCGGGGTCAGGGCCCGGCCCGCTGGGCTCGAGCCCGGGCCTGGCGCCGCCGACCGAGCAGGGTGAGCACCCCGAGCGCGACCGCCACCACCAGCGCGCCGAGCAGCAGCGCGCCGGTGAGGGGGAGGCCGCCGAACGGCAGCGAGATCAGCTCGACCAGTCCGACCCCGGCCGCCAGCAGCAGCGCCACGATCACGAACAACAGGAGGAAGCCCCGCGCCCGGATGGCGACGCTCGACCCGGGGGGCGGGGCGATCAGGCCCATGAAGCGCAGGGCGAGCAGCTGGCGGCCGCTGGGCGCCTCGTGGCCGAGCTTCTCCACCGCCTCCTTGAGCTCGCCCGGGCGTCGCTCGGCCAGCGCGATCGAAGCCTGCGCCATGCGCCGCAGCTGCATGCGCTCCTGGGGGCGAGCCGCGGCGATCGCCTTCTGGAAATGCGCGCGGGCCGCCTTGGGGTCGTAGCGGTCGGCCGCCCGGGCCCCGAGGATGGCCTGCGCCGCGGCGCGATGGCGCGTCTCGCGCACGAGCTCGTCGTCCGAACGGGTCTCGAGCTGCTGCATGGCCGCCAGCCCGCCGCGCTGCTCGATGCGTATCTGGCGCTGCTTGGGGGGCACGGGGGCGACAGTCTAAGCCGTGGGTGCCCAGGGCCCGGGGGCGGGGTGCCGGCATCCGCGCCGGGCCTCGCGGATATGCTCGGGCGGCGCCATGGATCTACGTCAGACCCTGGAGCGAGCCAACCGCGGCATGATCGGGTTCGATGTCGCTCTCGGCGCCGCGGCGCTGCTGGCGCCCCGCCGGACGCTGCGGGCGCTCGGGCACGACGACCCGTCGCCCGACGCCGAGCACCTGTTCCGCCGCTGCGCGCCCATCTGGCTCACGTTCGCAGCCGCCCACGCGACCGCGGCGCGGCGCAA